>JANLWV010000495.1:0-4817 GCA_031364765.1 Vicinamibacteria bacterium | reverse complement strand
GGAAGTGAAGACAACCGCAGGGTCGCAGCGCGCAATCCCGGCGGCACATGGGCGGTCCACTCGTTGTCCTTGCCTCGCACATAGCCGAGGAAGAAGACGACCGACACCGCGCTCGCGCCCAGCGCAGCCAGGGTGGCGAGTCCGGCGGGCTTCAGCAGTCCGGATGGAGTTCCGATGGCGGCGGCGAGGACGTAGGCGGTCGGAAAGATGGCGGACTTCATGTAGCTCCGGCCTGGACCGAAGGCCCGCAGCGGCCACACCACGGTGGAGATGACGGCGAAGGCCGACAGCGAGGCGGCCCAGATGAAAAGACTCGATGACCACGGCGCGCGCGAGGAAGTGGCGAGGGGCAGGACCAGAAGAAAGGGGTTCTCGCCCAGGAGCCGCAGCATCTGCGGGCCCAGTCCCTCGCCGAGGAAACCATGCTCCCTGGGTCTGGTCGTCCGAGACTCCCCGGGACCGCCATAGATCGGCGAATCGAGGATGGGGTGCGATCCGAAGAGCTTCCGATGACGGGTCCAGAAACGGACCGCGTGGGCATAGTTCCAAAACACCCGGCCCAGGTGACCGAGGGAGAGGACCCACGCGATGGCCATCGCGGCGATCGCCAACAGGATGTACCGCGGTTCAGCGAGCGCCAAAGATAGGGAACCGGCCACAAAGACATAGGAAGCGGTGGCGATGGCCGAAGAGAGAAACAGAACCGCGCCGGCCACGAGCGCTCCCGCGGTCCACGTCCAATGTGGGACGCCGATCACCGCCCGGAGCAGCAGAACCAGGCTCACCGCATGCAGGAGCACGCCGAAACTTCGGGGCGACAGAGCCCGGGTTTCCGAGATCAGGGTGGGAGAAACCGCGTAGGCGAGGGCGGCGATCAGGGCCACCGTCGGAGCCGCGGTCAGTTTCAGGGCCAGAAGGAAGAGGAGGATGAGGGTCAGGCAATCGATGCCGGGCGAAATGGCCCAGAAACTCCTGGCCAGAATCTTCTCGGGGAGGAGGGCTAGCAGAGAAGGGAAAATCGGGGCGTAGGACTGCTCCTCATCCTGAAGCAGATACTGGGGAAGTCTGACCCGGAGGCTGGGTCGCCTTCGAAACGCCCGGGCATAGGAGAGGTAGTACCAGGAGTCGACACCGCCCGGTTCTCGCCCGAGCAGGACAGCGGTACGGGCAAAGAAGGCCAGGGCGCCGATCACCGTGGCCGCCACCAGCAGCGACGTTGTGCCCATCCTGCCTTAGAACCTCACTCGTCGCATCACCGCTCGCGGCAGAAGGCGAATCGCCAGCATCACCAGCGCCCACATTTGGGGCGCGTACACCACGGGAGCTTCGCGAAGGATCGCGGAAAGTATTGTTTTGGCCACGTCGTCCGGATCCCCTGCAAAGGGAGGCTCCTTGAGACCTTGCGTCATCGACGTTCTTACGAAGCCCGGCTTCACGGTGGTCGTGATCAGGCCCTGCGCGCGGTAGCGATGATCGAGACCCTCGAGGTACGCGGTGAGGCCGGCCTTCGCGGCGCCGTAGATCACGACCGGCTTGCGCCCGCGTTCGCCCGCGACCGACGAGAAGACCACGAGCCGGCCTCCGCCGCGGGCCAGGAGCCGGACCCGGGCTTCCTCGCAGAAGAGGATGGTGGAGGTGAAGTTCAGGTCAAGTACCGCGGCCGCGCGCGCCCGGTCGCTCTCCAGCTCTTCCTGAGTTCCAAACATGCCGGCGCTCACAATGACGGTGTCGAAACCGCCGAGGGCCTGGTCCGCGGCGTCGAGGGCCGGGCCAAAGCCGGCCGGCGACATCAGGTCGCATAGTCCCGTCGATACCGAACCTGCGCCGCGCACCTTGAGGTCTTCCGCGCACTTGAGGGCGTCCTCGAGACTCCTGCCCAGGACGTGAATGGGATCGCCGCGTTCCGCAAACAGGCGGGCCAGGGACCGTCCAATCCCCCGTGTCGCCCCCAGCGTCACCACCTTCATACGAGTTCCAGTCTCGCCGATTGCGCGCTGCGAAGTCGACCCTGAGGGTCGTACTTCCGCTTCACGGCCAGAAAGGCATCGATCCTTTGGTCCATGCGCCGGTAATCCTGGGCCCGGGTGAAACGATCCTTGGCCAGATAAACCCGGCCGCCCAGTTCGATGAGGTGGGAGTTCAGCATATCGACGATGCTCTGCACGCCGTCCCGGGCCGGGATGTCGAGGGCCACCGACGTTCCCTTCATCGGGAAAGAGAGAAGCCCCTCGCCCTCGTCCGAGCAGTCCTTGATCACCGAGAGCATCGAACTGCCTCCGGTGCGCTGGAGCAAGGCCAGGAAGCTCTTGACCCCTTCCGGTCCGGCCGATTCAGGGATCACGCACTGGTACTGCGTGAAACCGCTGCGGCCATAGAGGAAGTTCCAGTTGCGGATGGCGTCGAGCGGATAGAAAAACGGTTCGGGGTGTCCGACCTTTCGGCTCATGGCCCTTGGATGGATGCCGTAGTACAGCGCGTTGAAAATGGCGACGGTAAAGCGGGAGATGGCGAAATCCGGGCAGACGAAGGGGACGGCGGGTCGCCACCGCGGGGACGGCACGCCTGGACTCGCTTCAGCGGCGGTCGCCCACCGCCCGCGCAGGAGGACGCCCCGTCCGAGGGCGCCGGACGCGCCCAGCGTGTCGATCCATCCCATGGTGAACGGGAAGCGTTTGGCGCCGTCCTTAAGGCCGTCGAGAAAGCTCTCGAGATCAGGCATCCGTTCTCTCTCGATCACCATCCAGGGTGAAGAGATTCGCGGAAGCCGAAACGTCACATCCAGAATGTGACCGACGAGACCCATGCCGCCGATCGCGGCCTTAAAGAGGTCGGGATTCTCGGAACGCGAGGCCTTGACGATATCGCCGCCGGCGAGCCGCATCCGGATCTCGCTCACATGAGCGCCGAAGCCGCCGGTCGCGTGATGGTCCTTGCCGTGGACATCCGCCGACACCATTCCGCCGAGGGTGATGAACTGCGTGCCCGGCGCCACCGGTGCTCCGAAATTGCGCTTCCAGAACGTACGATTGAGCTGGAGCAGGGAGAAGCCCGACTCGGCCTTGAGGTCGCCCGTCGTTTCGTCGAACGACAGAATCCGATCGGCGCGCCGGCATGAGGCGACCACTCCATCGGCGGGGTGCGGAAGCGAAGAATCGCCATAGGAGCGCGCAAGACCCCGGGTCAGCGTCGCGCCTTTCGTCACCGCCTCGATGTCTTCGGAACAGACCTCGCGCCCCGGACCGAAGACGCGACCCCACCCGGACAGCCTTGGTTCGTCAATCACTGAAGGGGGGAGGCTAAAGCCTGCGCGTGATGTTCGGGAAGTCGCGCCACACCGGAATGCCGCAGAAGTGCTCGCCTTCCGTGCACGTCGGCGTAATTCTCCCGCGGCGAAGCACGCACGGCGGTCCCATGTGTTTCGCGAGTCGCGGGTGCACGGCGCGCACCTGCTCGAGCTCATCCATCGAAGCGCGGTAGATCTCCTCCTGCGCGTTCAGGCAGGTCCGCATCACCCACTTGTGCGCGAGGTACATGAGCGAGCCCGATTCGTGAAACCGCAGCGCGGTCGCGTTTGGGAGCACGTAAACGGCGACTTCATCGCTCACCCCGATGGACAGCAGCGTCTCCTTGGCTGCCCACGCCTGGGTGATCGCATCTTCGAACACCGCGCGCGCCTCGGCGTTTGCGGCGATGAGGGGCGGCACGATCACGTCCGGCGCCTGGGTGTGGGTGAGCGTGAGCATCGGTCGCGAGGCGGGCGTCATGCGATGGCGCTGGTCCTGCGAATCCGCGGTGTGCGAAAGTTTCTTCAGAAAGGTGTAGTTCGCGTGGTGCGAGACGCGGGAGATGGGCGAGTACGGCGACAGGTCCAGCGCGTCGAGTCGATACTGGTTGAGGCCGGGGGATAACGCGCGCTCAATGGCTTCGTCGTCGGACAGGGCGGCCCGATCGACCCCGAGCACGGCGCGCATCGCGTCGGCCGTGATCTTCTCGGCGTTGGCGTTGTGGTCCACGAGAAGGGAAGTGCGCGCTCCCAGTTGCGCGTCGATCTCGGCCGCGGTGGACGCGGCCCCCGCCGCCGACCGGGGCCAGTGCCTTTCCACGATCTGATCGTCTTCAAACGGCGGCTCGCCCACGCGGTCGAAGAACGCGGGGTCGTGCTCGCGCGCGAGCCGTACCATCTCTCCGATCACCAGGCTCGCCTCGGTGGGCGTGTCGGAAGACCGCGACATCCGGTAGAGACGATGAAGGACGATGCCCGAGAGCGAATGGACCAGGGACGTGAAGGCGCCTATCGGAATGACGTACCGGGCTACTTCGATGGCCTTTTTCTCGGCCTCACGCCCAACCTTCTTCCGTCGGGCCTCGGACGCGGTGGGTGTTATGTGCCGGATGTCGCTGACGATGTCCGTCGTGTCCTTTACCAGGATCTGCGAGAGACGCGCGTAGGCGGCCCACGCCTTCTCGATCGACGCCTCGTAGATGGAGCGCGCCTCCGCGGGCAAAGCCTCGGGAACGTAGGCCCGCGCCTCCCCCAGCTTGACGAAGCGCTGCGACGATTGCTCCGAGTTATAGAAGGGATGCGAGTGGAGGAAAGCCCACACGAAGTGTCGCGACACATTCTCCAGGCCGAACTCGAAGGTCGCGTGCTGGAAGACGGTGTGGTGGCCGGCGGAGAAGGTCAGGGGGCCGATGGAATCCCGCTGCTTCTCGGTGACCTCCGAATCGTCGACCACGCGGGGCGAATAGCAGGTGCGGGCCGCCGCGATCGCCCCGTCGTAGGCGCGGGGCCGGGCGGCGCGCAGCGTGACTCTGGG
>JANLWV010000299.1:0-34677 GCA_031364765.1 Vicinamibacteria bacterium | reverse complement strand
CGGTTTTGGCCTCGTGCTTCACCGTGCCAAACAGACGGCCCTTCTCCTTCAGCATCTCGCGGATAACGTCTTCGGCGCGACGGGCCTTACTCGGGTCGTAGAAGGTGTCGAGCCGGAGAGTCGCTTCCTTCTCCTTGAGTTTGTCTTCGATCGAGGTCTTGGTCAGCGCCTTGCTGCCTCGGAAATCGACAATCTGAACGCGTTTCCGCTCGCTGACCGTGAACAGAAGCGTCTTGTTCCCGGACGGAGTGTCGTTCTCTTCAACGCTCATGTTCTCGAGGAAACCCGCTTCCCACAACCGGCGGAAGTCAGCCTTGATGATCTCCTCGTCGTAAATGCTGCCCGCCTTGGTGGAGACGTAGTACAAAATGGTGTCCTTGGGCAGGTACTGGTTCCCGCGGACATCCACGCGCTCGACGATGACCCGAAAGGCAGCCGGGGCGGGCGGAGCGTCCTGGGCCCAAACGCCGATGGGAGCGCCGAGGGTCAGGGCCAGTCGAAAAAGTTTCATGCGGACAGCCGGCCCCGGCTTTCGTTTTGCCAGTACCACAGGGCGCCTTCGTGGACGCCCACTTCGATCGGTGCGTCCGGGGTCAGGACCCCGCGCAGGAACGCTTCGGAAAGAGAGTCCTCGATGTGCCGCTCGATGGCGCGGCGGAGGGGGCGGGCGCCGTACGACCGGTCCTTGAGCGTCTTTCTGAGCAGCCATTCGATCCCATCATCCCGGATGGAGATGGAAAGTCCCTTGGAGCGCAGATTCTCCGAGAGGTGCCCGACCAGGTTTCGGGTGATCCGCCCCAGGTCGGCGTCGGAAAGCGCGTCGAAGAGGATGATCTCGTCGATCCGGTTGATGAACTCGGGGTTGAAGGTGTGTCTCACCTCGGCCATCACCGCGTCACTGGTGGCCAGGTCGGTCTGGAAGGCGTCCTGAGCGAAGCCCATGCGGCCGCGCTTCTCGATGGCGCGAGCTCCAAGATTCGAGGTCATGATCACGATGGCGTTCTTGAAGTCGACCAGATGGCCGAAAGAATCGGTGAGACGGCCGTCCTCGAAGACCTGCAACAGCACGTTGAAGATGTCGGGATGCGCCTTTTCGATCTCGTCGAGGAGAATCACGCAGTAGGGGTTGCGGCGAACTCGCTCGGTGAGTTGTCCCCCGTCCTCGTAGCCTACGTAACCGGGGGGGGAGCCGATGAGGCGAGAGACCGCGTGCCTCTCCATATATTCCGACATGTCGACGCGGATCAGGTGGCGTTCGCTGCCGAAGAGCAGTTCGGCGAGGCCGCGGGCGACCTCGGTCTTCCCGACGCCGGTGGGTCCCAGGAAGAGGAAGGAACCCACGGGACGCTTGGAATCCCGGAGCCCGGCCCGGGTTCGCCGAATCGCGCGGGCCAGGGCGGAGATGGCCCGGTCCTGGGAGACCACGCGCTTATGAAGCTCGTCCTCAATGCGCAGAAGCCGGTTCGATTCGTCTTCCCGGATCGACATGACCGGGATCCCGGTGGCGCGCGCCACCACGGCGTCGATGTCGTCCCTGAACACGAAAATTGTGCCCGGCTCACCGCCTTGCATGCCGCGCGCGGGACCGGTAGCTTCCACCTCGGGGACCGAATCGTCAGAGCGCTTCAGCCAGCGGAGCTTGACCCGGCTGCCGGCCTCGTCGAGCACGTCGATGGCCTTGTCGGGCAGGCAACGATCGGGTATGTACCGGGAGGACAAGGCGACCGCGGCTTCGAGCGCCTCGTCCTTGAATTGCACGCCATGAAACCGCTCGTACCGGGACTTGAGGCCGCGAAGAATCTCAACCGTCTCTTCCTCGGTGGGCGGTTTGAGCGCCACCACCTGGAAGCGACGCGACAGAGCCCGGTCTTTCTCGATGTGCTTGCGAAACTCCACCGGGGTGGTCGCTCCGATACACTGAAGCTCGCCCCGTGAAAGGGGCGGCTTCAGGATGTTCGCGGCGTCGAGGCTTCCCTCCGCCGAGCCCGCTCCGACGAGGGTGTGCAGCTCGTCCATGAAGAGGATCACATTCGGGTTATCGGTCAGTTCCTTCAAGAGATTCTTCAGGCGCTCCTCGAACTGGCCGCGATACTTCGTGCCCGCCACGAGCAGAGCCAGGTCCAGAGCCAGGATGCGCTTCTCGAGAAGCGGTTTCGGAGCTTCTCCCTGGACGATCAGGGACGCCAGGGCCTCGACGAGGGCCGTCTTCCCCACCCCCGGTTCGCCGATGAGGACAGGATTGTTTCGCTGCCTTCGGCCGAGGATCTCGATGATGCGCTCAATCTCATCGCGACGACCAATCACGGGGTCGAGCTTGCCTCGAATCGCGAGGTCGGTGAGGTCGCGACAGTATTCGGTGAGCAGAGGCGTTTCTTTCGCTCGTGCCTGCGGTTGGGTCTTTTCGGACAGAAGCCGGACAATCTCCTCGCGAAGGAACGGGAGAGTCAGGCCGTTCTCACGCAGGACCTCGGCGGCGGTCGCGGTGTCCTCGCGGAGCAGGCCGAGGAGCAGGTGTTCGGTGCCGGTGTAGGAGTGTCCCAGTTGCTCGGCCTCGTCCTGGGCGAGGGCCAGGACGCGTTTGACCTCGGGTGAGAGGGGCATCTCGACCGTCGTCGAGACCTGCTCGCCGTACCGGCAGCGGCCCTCGACCTGGCGCCTCACTTCTTCCATCCGGACGCTGCCCCGGTTGAGCAGGCGCTGGGTCATTCCTTTGCCCTCTCGGATCAGGCCCAAAAGGACATGCTCCGTTTGAATGGAATGGGCGCCGAGCTGGGAGGCTTCGTAGCGTGCGAAGAAGATGACCCGGCGGGCGCGCTCTGTATATCGTTCAAACACGGTGACTTGACTGGTTTCCCTGAAGATGGATTGTACGTGATCGAGGCGGATCCTCTTCATTCTCTGGCCTTTGGACGAGCGAACGGTCAGGAGAGACGGTGCTCGTCGCCGCGTTGTTCGGTTTGGCCGCGCGGGCTCCGGCATGCGTGCGAACGCACAGCTTCATCGAAGCTCTCCTCGAAGGTCAGGCGGCGCCGCGGGGCGGGCAGCCAAACTAGAACAGCGATGCCGCGGCCGCGCGAGCCAGCGCCATCAGCGGCCCCGGGAAGAGGCCCAGACCGAAGGTCAGCGCGGCCGCGAGGGCCACGATGGTGGGGACGAAGCCGGGCTCGATCCGGAACTCGGTGCTCTTCTCGGGTTCCTCCATGTACATCAGGACCACGAGACGCAGGTAGTAAAACGCGGACACCACGCTCATCAGAACGCCCACCGCGGCAAGACCCGAGTAGCCCGCGGCCACCGCGGCCTTGAACAGGTGAAACTTGCCGACGAAGCCGACCGAAACCGGCACGCCGGTGAGTGAGATCAGCAAAACCGTGAGCAGCGCGGCGAGGCCGGGATCGCGCCTGGAGAGGCCGGTGAGGTCGGTGGCGATGGCCGGCTCCTGTCCATTCCGCCGGATCGCGATCAGGATCCCGAAAGCTCCGAGGTTGGTGATCGCATAGGTCGCCACGTAGAAGAGGAGCGCCTCCAGCCCCTCGGGGCGTCCATCCATGCCCACGATTCCGGCGAGCATGTAGCCCGCGTGGGCGACCGACGAGAAGGCGAGGAGGCGTTTCAGATCCGACTGAGCCAAAGCGCCGAGATTGCCCACCACCATGGTGAACGCCGCCACCAGCGCTACGCCGGGCGCCCACGAATCGCTCAAGCCCCCGATCGCCACGGCCACCACGCGCCCGAGAGCGCCAAACGCCGCGATCTTGACCGCCGCGGCCATGAACGCGGTCACTGGAGTGATCGCCCCCTGGTACACGTCGGGCGCCCACATATGGAAAGGGGCGGCGCCCACTTTGAAAAGGAATCCCACCAGAAAGAATGCCGCGCCCATCAGGGCCAGAGGGCCTCCCTGCGAGACGCCCCGGGCCATGATGGCGAGCGTCGTGCTCCCCGAGGCGCCATAAAGGAGCGCAATTCCGAAGAGCAGGAACGCCGAGGAAAAGGCGCCGGTGATGAAGTACTTGATCGCGGCTTCCTGCCGTTGCGGGCCGGTCCGCGGCATGGCGCAAAGCGCGTAGAGCGCCACCGACATGGTCTCGAGGGCCACGAAGAGCGAGATGGCTTCGGTGGCGGTCGCAAGCCCCAGCATCCCGACCACGGAGAAGAGGAGCAGAGTGAAGAACTCGTGCGGCTGGACCTGATCGTCGCCGAGGCGCGCGGCCGCGAGCCACACCGCCAGGATGGCCACGATCAGAATGGAGCCCTGAAGGAAAGCGCTGTAGGCCCCGCCCTGGATGGCTCCACCCATGTTGCCATCCGTGGGCGCCACGAAGAGAACGGCCAGAGCCGCGCCGAGGCCCACGGTGCTGAGATTCCGGCAGACCCTAAGGCCGCTCCCGGCGAAGGCCCCGGCGAGGAGAACCACGAAGGCGGCGATCACCACCACGATCGCGGGCAGAACGGGCAGAAGGTCGACGTTCACTGGTCCCCCCCCGTTTCGGCTCGAGGCTCGGCAGAGCTTGGAAGGACCGGCGCCACGCCGGCGCGGGTGATGGTCTTGGCCCGCGCATCCTGAATGATCTTCATCACCGGCTTCTCAAGGCTCGGGGTGAAGAGCGAACTGAAGACGCCCATGAAGAGGGACAGGAAGACCAGAGGCAGCAGGGTCGCCCATTCGCGTGCGTTCAGATCGCGCAGATTCGCGTTCTTCGGAGTCGTGACCTCGCCGAACATCACCCGCTGAACCAACCAGAGTTGGTAGGCGGCGGTGAGAATTACACCGAGGGTGTACAGAAACACCAGGGCCGGGGATAATGTGAACGACCCCACCAGGATCAGGAACTCGCCGATGAAGCCGTTGAAGCCGGGCACCGCGATCGAGGAGAGGCAGATCAGGAGGAACACCGCGGCGAACCGCGGCATCACCGCCTTCAAACCGCCGAACTCCGAGATGAGTCGGGTGTGACGGCGCTCGTACAGCATGCCGACCATGAGGAACAACGCGCCGGTTGAAACGCCGTGGTTCAGCATCTGGTAACTGGCCCCCACCACCGACATGGGCGAGAAGGCGGCGATCCCGAGCATCACGAAGCCCAGATGGGAGACCGAGGAGTAGGCGACGAGCTTCTTGAGGTCGGGCTGAACCATCGAAACCAGGGCGCCGTAGATGATCCCGATGACGCCCAGGAACGCGATGGCCCACGCCGCTTCCTTGGCGGCGATCGGGAAGAGCGGAATGGCGAGCCGGAGAAAACCGTATCCGCCCATCTTCAGCATCACGCCGGCCAGGATCACCGAGCCCGCGGTTGGCGCTTCCACGTGCGCGTCCGGCAACCAGGTGTGGAACGGGAACATCGGCACCTTGATGGCGAAGGCCAGGGCAAAGGCGAGGAAAAGTCCCATCTGCATGCCGGGATCGATGGGACTGCGCACGAGGGCTGGAAGGTCGAAGCTGCTCGTCCCCGCCTCCCGATAGAGCACCAGGAACGCCACCAGCATGAGCGCGCTCCCGGCCATGGTGTACAGGAAGAACTTCACCGCCGCGTAGATGCGCCGGCCGTGACCGAAGATTCCAATGAGGAAGTACATGGGAATCAGCATGGCTTCCCAGAAGATGTAGAAGAGGAACAGGTCGAGCGCGCAGAACACGCCGATCATCGCCGACTCGAGAATCAGGATGAAGATGTTGAACTCGCGCACCCGCTCATCGATCGACGTCCACGAGCCGAGCAGGGAAATCGGGGTCAGCAGGGTCGAGAGAATGATGAGCCAGAGACTCAGGCCATCGATGCCCAGGTGGTAGCTGATCCCCCATTGCGGCAGCCAGCTCACTCTCTCCTCGAACCGGTACGCCGCACTCGACTCAAACCCCGAGAGCTGGGCGAGCAGGGCGAGGGACAGTCCGAAAAGAACCAGCGTGAGTCCGAAGGAGAAGCGCTTGATGGTCGAGTCGGACAGGCCACGGCCCAGGGCGAGGACGAGGGCTCCCCCGAGGGGCAGCAGAATCAGGAGGGAGAGAAGGCCCATGAGCTTCCGTTCCTACCTCTGAGCCCAGAGGACTGCGGTGAGCAACGCGACCGCGCCGACCAGAATGGAAAGAGCCGAGCCTCGGACCAGACCGTTCTGCAAAAGCTTGCCGCCTTCCGAGAACTCGACGGCCAGCCGCCCGAGGCCGTTCACCACACCATCGATCCAGCCGGCATCGACTCTCTTCCAGAGCACCCGCTCGGAAATATCGACCACGCCGTTCAGGCCATTGCGGACGAACGAATCGTAGGCGTTATCGAAGCCCCACTTCGCATCGAGGAGGTCTTTGACCCCCGCGTACTTCGCGGCGATCTTCGCGGGCATGTCCCGGAGACTGCCGGCGTACAGGAGGAACGCGATCCAAACGCCCATCGCGGCGACCCCGGTGGCGAGGAAGGGCATCCAGGTCAGGTGGGGCAGGCTCTCGGGCACCCGAATGGCCGGCTCCACGAAATGCGGGACGGGGAGGTAGCCCGCGAGGATGGAGCCGATGGCCAGGATAAACAGGGGAATCAGCATCACCGCGGGCGATTCGTGAATCCCGGTGTGGCCACCATGACCGTGGCCGCTGTGGTCATCAGCCTTGTGGGCGTTCGCCTTCTCCAGATTGCCGCGGTACTCGCCGGTGAACGTCATGAAGAAAAGACGCGACATGTAAAAAGCGGTGAGGCCCGCGGTCAGAAGCGCCAGGCCGAAGAGAAACTTGTTGTGCGCGAAGGCCGCGATGAGGATCTCGTCCTTGCTGAAGTACCCGGACAGGAACGGTGTTCCGATGATGGCGAGCCAGCCCGCGGTGAATGTCCAGAACGTCCACGGCGTCCGCGTCCGGAGCCCACCCATCTGCCTCATGTCCTGTTCCCCGGAGAGCGCGTGGATCACCGAGCCGGAGCCGAGGAACATCAAGGCCTTGAAGAACGCGTGGGTGACCAGGTGAAAGACACCCACGCCATAAGCGCCGACCCCGCAGGCCAGGAACATGTAGCCGAGCTGCGAAACCGTCGAATAGGCCAGAACCCTCTTGATGTCGTTCTGCACGATGGCGATGGTCGCGGCCACAAAGGCCGTCACCCCGCCCACCGCGGCCACGACCCACATCGCGGTTTCGGACATCGAGTAAACCGCCCCGAGCCGGGCCACCATGTAGACGCCGGCCGTGACCATGGTCGCCGCGTGGATCAAAGCGGAAACCGGGGTGGGGCCTTCCATGGCGTCCGGGAGCCAGACGTGGAGCGGAATCTGCGCGCTCTTGCCGCAAGCACCGATGAAGAGCGCGATGGCGATCAGGGTGAGAGGACCGAAGACCCCGAACTCTTCCCGAGCCATGGTCCCGACTCCCTTCGATAACTCGAGGAGATCGAGCGTGCCGAGCTGGGCCGCCGCGAGCGCCATGCCGATGATGAGACCGGCATCGCCGACGCGGTTCATGATGAAGGCCTTCTTGCCCGCGTCCGAGGCGCTCTTCTTCTTGAACCAGAAGCCAATCAGGAGGTACGAGCACAGCCCGACGCCCTCCCAGCCCACGAACATCAAAGCGAGCGAACCACCCATCACCAGAACCAGCATGAAGAACGTGAACAGGTTGAGATACGAGAAGTACTGGACCCGCTCCTCGTCGTGCGCCATGTAGCCGATCGAGTAGAGGTGGATCAGAAAGCCGATGCCGGTGATGACCAGCATCAAAGTGCTCGACAGTGGATCGATGAGCAGCGCCATCGGAATGGTGAAGCCGGCGACATCGATCCAATTCAGGGGCAGCATCGGCTGGACAAAGTGGAGTCCATGATCTCCGGCCGGGAGGGCCAGCAGGCTCCGCACCGTGGCCAAGGTGAGCAGAAAGGAGGCGAAGGTGCACAGGGTGGCGATCACCATCATCCCCTGGTGCTTGCCCTGCCTCTTCGCCAGCCCGCCCAGGAAGGCGAGGACGATGAACCCGAACAGCGGCATGAAGAGCACCATCCAGGGCGCCCACAACACGATTCTTTCCGGAGTAAACATGGACTTCGTTCAGCCCTTCAGGAGATCGAAGCTGTCCACGTCGAGATCTTGGCGGTTGCGCTGAAGCGCAATCACAATCGCGAGGCCCACCGCGGCCTCGGCGGCGGCCACGGTAAAGACGAAGAAGACCAGAATCTGACCGTCGATGGTGCCGTGGGCCCGCGAGAAGGCGACGAAGGCCAGATTGACGGCATTGAGCATCAGCTCGATACACATCATCACGGTGATCACGTTGCGGCGGATAAACACGCCGACGGTGCCCACCACAAAAAGGAAAGCGCTCACCGCGAGGGCGGCCTGGACGAAGCCTGCGTGGGCGGCTTCAAACCAGCTCATCTACTTCCCTTTCTCTTTCCGGGCCACCACGATGGCGCCGACCATGGCGGAGAGGATCAGGATGGACGTGGCCTCGAAGGCATAGAGGAAACGCGGGGACGAGAACAGACCGCGGGCGACATCCGCCGACGTCGTCTCCTTGTAGTTGGTGGGCAGGCTCGCCGATCCATTCCAGACCACCCAAACCGACTGCACGGCCAGGATGATGCCCAGGAAGATCGCGGCGCGGCCGATGCCGCCGGCCCGGTCGCCCTCATCCTGCTTGGCGTTCAGCAGCATGATGACGAAGAGGAAGAGGACCATGATGGCGCCCGCGTAGACCACCACCTGAAGGACCGCGATGAACCCTGACCCGAGCATCGCGAACATGACCGCGAGCGAGCACATGGTTACGATCAGGGAGAAAGCGCTGTTGATCGGGCTTCGCTGGGCGATCACGAAGATTCCGGAGGCGAGGGCCACGAAGGCCGCGCCGTAAAACAGGATGACGTCGAGGATCATCGCGATACCTGCCCCACGGCCGGCGCGATGGTGGCGGCCACGGTTGAAGGCGGGGTCTTCTTCTCGCCGAGCAAGGCGGTGAGCCCCGAGAAAAGAACAACCCAGATCGCCACCGCAGGAATGAGTCGCTTCCAGCCGAAGTCCATCAGTTGGTCATACCGGAATCTGGGCACGGTCGCACGCAGCCAGATGAAGACGAAGAGCAGGAACAGCATCTTTGCGAAGAACCAGAGCGGCGAATCCGGGATAAACGGTACCGGCGACAGCCAGCCCCCGAGGAACATGTTCGAGGCGAGGGCACAGACCGTGATCATGTTGATGTATTCGGCCATCTGCAGGAGAGCAAATTTCATCGAAGAGTATTCGGTGTGGAAACCGGCGACCAGTTCGGTTTCGCTTTCGGGAAGATCGAAGGGCGTGCGGTTCACCTCGGCGCAGGCCGCGATCATATAGATGATGAAGGCGGGCGACTGAAGAATCATCCACGGCCAGATCCCCCACTGTTGTGTGGTGGCCACGATGTCGGTCAGCCGGAACGAGCCCGCGGCCATGATCACCGAAACCCACGACATGCCGAGAGCGATTTCGTACGAGAACATCTGCGCCGAGCTGCGCAGGCCGCCGAGCAGCGCGTACTTGTTGTTGGACGAATAACCGGCGAAGACGATCCCATAAACACCGAGAGCGGTGATGGCAAAGATGAAGAGAATGCCCACGTCCAGATTCGCTATCTGAATGTCGAGAGGACGGCCGAACAGGCTCACCTGTCCGTAGAAGGGCAGAACCAGCGGACCGCCATAGGGCACCACCGCGAGGGCGAGGTACGCCGTAATGATCGCCACGATCGGCGCGCCAAAGAAGAGAAGCCTGTTCGCTCCTTCCGGCATCACTTCTTCCTTGAAGAAAAGCTTGATTCCATCGGCCGCCGGCTGAAGGATGCCGAACCAGCCGACCCGGTTCGGACCCCTGCGGAACTGCATGAAGGCGAGAACGCGCCGCTCGATGTAGGTCATCAGGGAGAAAAGGAGCAGCAGAGCATTGAAGATGATCGCCACCTTCAACAGCGCGATCAGGGCGTCGATGCCCAGTTCCTTGTTCGCCGGTGAAAACAGCGTCTCCATGACTGAAGCCCTACGCCTTGCCCTGCGCGGCCGCGAACGTCTCGGCCCTGGTGGTCCAAGATCCGTGATGGCGGATGTAGTACTCGTACTCGTCCTTGAACTTGTCGATCGTCGACAGCACGGGAGTGATGGCAGCGTCACCGAAGGCGCAAAGCGTCTTGCCGGCGATGGAATCGCAGACCTGCTTGAGGGTTTCGATGTCCTTCTCTTCGCCCTTGCCGTTCTCGATCCGGACCAGCATCCGATAGAGCCAGCCCGTGCCCTCACGGCAGGGCGAACATTTGCCGCACGACTCGTGCTTGTAGAAAGCGCTCAGATTCCGGGCCAGGGCCACCATCGAACGCGAGTCGTCGGCCACGATGCAGCCGGCCGACCCGAGCATCGAACCCGCCTTCACGATGCTGTCGAAGTCGAGAGGGACATCCAGCTCGCTATCGGTCAGGATCGGCACCGATGAGCCGCCCGGGATAACCGCCCGTATCTTGCGGCCGTCGCGTGGCCCGCCCGCGTAGTCGTAAACCAGCTGCCGAAGCGTGATCCGGCCCAGGTTGGCTTCGTAGTTGCCCGGCCGCTTTACGTCGCCACTGATTGAAAAGAGCTTCGGGCCGCCATTCTTCTCAGGTCCAAGCGACGCGAACCACTCGGCGCCCCGCTCAAGAATGAGCGGGACGTTGATGAGTGTCTCAACGTTGTTGACGATGGTCGGACAGCCATAGAGCCCGGAGACCGCCGGAAAAGGAGGCTTCAACCGGGGCTGGCCGCGCTTGCCTTCGAGACTCTCCAGCAGCGCCGTCTCTTCACCGCACTCGTACGAGCCGGCGCCTCGATGCACGACCATCTCAACGTCGATCCCCGTGCCCAGGATGTTCTTGCCGACGTAGCCGGCGGCGTAGGCCTCTTCCACCGCCTTGTTGAGGATGCGCGCGCCTTCGTGGAACTCGCCGCGGATGTAGATGTAGCAGCTCTTCGACCGGATCGCGTGGCAGGAGACGACGCACGATTCGATGAGCTGGTGCGGATCCTTCTCGATGATGACGCGATCCTTGTACGTGCCGGGCTCCGACTCGTCCGCGTTCACGCACAGATACCGTGGCTTGGGGGAATCCTTGGGCAGGAACGTCCACTTGAGACCGGTCGGGAAACCGGCTCCGCCCCGTCCGCGCAGGCTCGACTTCTTCACCTGATCGACGATGTGGTCGGGCGGCATTTCGAGGTATTTCTTCAGATTTGCGTACCCGCCGCTCTTCTTATAGACCTCGATCGACTGCGAGTCCTTCGTCCAGACGTTCCTGAACAGGAGCATCTCGCCCGGGCTCTTCGGCCACTCGAAGGGCCGGTAGACGGTCTCGCCGGCGATGACACGGTCCATGTCCTGGTCGGTGCAGTTCTCGAGCCACTCGCCGTTCACCTGAACCGCGGGAGAGCCACCGCAGGCGGCCAGGCACTCGACGGGTTTCACCGTGAACCTGCCGTCCGGAGTGGTCTCGTGCGGCTTGACGCCGAGCTTGGCGCACGTCCGCTTCATCAACTCTTCCGACCCAGCCAGGGCGCACGAAAGCGTGGTGCACACCTCGATCAGGGTCTTCCCTTCGGGCTTGAGGGAGAACATGGTGTAGAAGCTCGCGGTGTCGTGAACCTGAGCGGTGGAAAGGCTCAGAATCTCCGCGATCTCGGCCATCGCCTCGGGCGTGATGTACCCGTCCTGCTCCTGGGCCAGGCGAAGCGCTGGCAAAAGCGCCGACCGCTTGACCGGGTACTTCCCGATCGTTTCGTCGAGCTTCTTCCGATTCGCGGCGGTAAAGGGCATGGGGTCTTGGTCTTACTCGGGTCGCCTTGAGCTTCTGAACGCTCTGGAATTCGTCTTGGTCTCGATTACCACTCGAGCGCGCCCGACTTCCAGGCGTAGGCAAAGCCGGCGCCCAGGATGCCCATGAAAATCATCATCTCGACGAAGCCGAACATTCCCAGCTCTTTGAAGACGAGGGCCCACGGGTAGAGGAACGCCGCATCCACGTCGAAAAGGATGAACAACATGGCGACCAGATAGAACTTGATGGGAAACCGCTCGGAAAGCTTCGCCACGGAGGGGACGCCGCACTCGTACACCGAGTCCTTCGCGGGATTCGGCCGCGGCCGTCCCAGAAGCTGCGAAAGCACCACATTGAATATCGCGAAGCCAGTCGCGGCGAGGAAGAGAAGCACCACCGGAAAATAGGCCGGCAGGCTTGAAGTGGCTGCGAGGGGCGTCATCTTGTTGTGGAGCCTTGAATTCTCGGATCGGAGGAGGGGTCGGGGCGCCTCTTCGAACAGGGCGCGCCACCTAAAGCACGAAGCGGGCGGACTATAAGTGGGCCGCGAAGAGACGTCAAGGATCGCAGGCGAGAACTCCGCGTCGGCCGCGTATGGACCGGGGCACTTAGCGTGCGGTGCCGAACCGACGTCGCGGAGACCGGCGACTACCCTCGACCACCCGGAGTCGACTCGCTGCGAGCTTCACGTTCTTGTGAAGGCGCGGACAGAGTGCCGCCCGGGTCTTCGCCACAATCCAAGGAGAACACCATGAATTCAGTCGCCCGCGTCACCGAGATCACCGCACGTTCCGAGAAGAGCTTCGAGGATGCCATCACGTCGGGCATCTCCCGGGCCACCAAGACGCTTCGCGGCGTCACCTCCGCCTGGATCAAGGAACAGAAGGTAGAGATCAAGAAGGGAAAGATCGTCGCGTACCAGGCGAACATGCTGGTCACCTTCATCATCGACTAGAACCCCCTTCCCCGGGGTCTTCCCGCATCCGAGCGCTGAGGCGCGTCACGGTGTGGCGGCGGCCTGAGAGAATCCGGCCCATGCGATTTGCCATCGTCGGCTCAGGAGCCGTGGGCGGCTACTACGGGGCGAAGCTGCAGCGAGCGGGTCATGACGTCACCCTGATCGCTCGGGGCAGAAACCTCGCGGCGCTGCGCGAGAAGGGCCTGACCATCGAGAGCGCGGCTCTCGGCGATTTCCAGGTCAAACCCCGCGCCGAGGAGACCGCGGCCGAGGTTCGCGATACCGACGTTGTCCTGCTCGCAACGAAGACGTACGACAACGACACCGCCATTCCTCTGGTCAAGCAGCTTCTCGATCAAGGCGCGAAAGTGGCCTATGTCCTGACCCTGCAAAACGGAGTCTCAAGTCCGTACGCTCTGGCCGAAGTTGTGGGCGAGGCACGGGTGATGGCCGGCCCGACGTATGTCGCCACCGCTCTGGTGGAGCCCGGCCGGATCGTCCAGACCGGAACCCATCGACGGATCGCGTTTGGCGAAGTCTTCAACCTGACGAGCGACCTGTCGCCCCGCGCGCGCGTCCTTCATGAGGCTTTCGTGGGCGCCGACATCATCTCGGAGCCTCACGCCGATGGACGCTTTCCGCTCTGGGAGAAGTACACGTACCTGGGGCCCTTCGCGGCCTTCACCGGAGCGGCTCGCCAGCCCATCGGCCCGCTCTGGGCGGATCCGGGAACGAAGCAGTCCTTCCTGGACGCGTCACGAGAGATGCACGCTCTCGCCCACGCCGAAGGGGTGACACTCGCGCCCGACTCGATTGCCCAGCTTGAGGCCTACATTGGCTCACTCCAACCGGACACGCGATCTTCGCTTCTGATCGACCTTCAGCAGGGAAAGAAGATCGAGGTGGAGGGCCTTCTGGGCTTTGCGGTGCGGCTCGGCGAAAAGCACGGCGTCGAAACGCCAATCATCAAGGCGCTGTACTCGGTCCTGAAACCCTGGACCAACGGCCCGCGCTAGTGAAAAGAGGGCGCGCAGTCTCGGCCGAAAAGGCGGCGCCTTGAGGGAGAGCACTCCAGTCGCATCATCGTTGTGGCCCGCGGGTCCAGGGGGCTAGCGGGCTCGACGCGTCGGGGACGCCTCGCGCGTCGCGACTGAGTTACCGGAACTTCGGAATCGTGTGGCTCCTTGCTCGGCTCGATGATCGCGAACGTCTGTAACGGACAGCGGCGACTCGCGATCAACGCCCCGATCGCGTGCGACCCACTCGCCCCCAGGACCCGCTCCACTTGAGGGTGATCAGCAGCCTACGCCAGGCCGACGCTCGCGCCGCCGTCGACGGCCAGGGCGATCCCCGACACGTACGACGCTCGCTCCGAGCACAGGAACGCGGCGACGTTGCCAAACTCGTCCGGCTCGGCGATGCGGCCGAGCGGGACGTTCTTGCCAAGCGTCTCGTAGTACTGGTCTTTAGTGATCCCCGCCCGCTTCACCCTGTCTTCAGCCAGCTCTTCCAGGCGGTCCGTGCGCGTGTAGCCCGGGCAGATGGTGTTCACCAGAATCCCGTGAGGACCGAGTTCCTTGGACAGGGACTTCGAGAATCCGGCAATGGCGGGCCGGAACGTATTCGACAGGATCAGGTTGTCAATGGGCTGCTTCACCGAAAGCGACGCGATGTTAAGGATCCTTCCCCACTTCGCCTGTTTCATGTGCGGGACGGCGGCTCGGACCAGATTCAGGACGTTGGCGAGCAGGGCCGTGTAAGCCTTCGCCCATTCCGCGCCGTCTGTCACTTCAAAGTTGCCCGCGGGCGGGCCGCCCGTGTTGGTGACCAGGATGTCTAACCTTCCGAAGGCCCCGACGGTTTCGCCGATGAACCGTTCGCAGTCCGCGGGCGAGCTCACATCCGCGGTGACGGCCAGGGCGCGCCCGCCGGTCTCCCGTTCGATGAAGTCCGCCGAGGCCCGAATCTTCTTCGGGTCGCGGCCGCACACCGCAACCAGACATCCTTCGCGGGCCAGAGCCAGAGCGGTCGCCCGACCGAGGCCTCGAGATGCCGCCGCCACCGCGGCGCTGCGACCTTTAAGTCCGAGATCCATGTCGTGTCCCCGAGCCTCCTTCGTTCTATTGAACCTTCTCGCCGACCACCCGCTTGACCTGAGTCCCCGCCGGAATCGACGCGGTCAGTGTGACGGCGTTGATCAGCGCCAGAGTCTCCGCCTTGACCGGCGAGTTCCAGTCGCGGGCCAAACTCGAAATCGTGGCCGCGGACCGAAGCGTCTCGATCCGGAGCTGCATCGGCTGGACCGAGAGAATGCGCTGATCGCTCAGCCGCTCGAAGCTGCGAATCCAGCTAGCGAAACTCGACCGGTACGCGCCGTACCGTGCCTCTGTGGTGTAACCCAGCAACTGGAGCGTCCTTCCGCCATGCTTCACAAACGTCACCATTCCCTGGAGCGCCCCGTTTTGCTGGTCCTGAATCTGAAACTGGAGGGACGCCGCCGGAAAGCCGTTCACGTCGCCGCGCTCAATCGACCCCGCCTGCACGCCCTGCCGCCTCGCGAACTCCGCGGCCGCCGCGTCTGGTTCGCCCGGTGCCAGGGTGAGTTGAACCACCGCGTCTTTGGTGGACGGCGTCGAGGACACACCCTGTTTCTCGTTCAGGGTGGCCCAACCCTGCGGGAAGACGATCCTGAAGGCCATGTCGGGGTGATAGAAGACCTGCTCCCGGAAGAAGCCCTCGCGGGGATTCTCGCCAAACATGAGACCGTCCAGTTGCCGCATGAACTCCGGGCGTCCCACCCGGCTTCCCAAAGCACCCTGTTCCTGAATGATCTTCTTCATGTCGGCCAGGCGATTGGGAGGTGCGGGGTGAGTCGAAAGCCAGTTCGGCAATCGGTCTCCCCCGCTCGATGTGTTCACGCCGTCGAGCATGCGGAAGACATCGAGCATCTCTTCCGGGTTGTAGTCCTTGCGGACGATGTAACGGAGGCCGAGCTGATCCGCCTGGCTTTCCTGGTCGCGGCCGAACTTCAGAAACACCAGACCGAAGGCCTGTCCCAGCGCATCGCCGCCCTGGCGCAGGGTGGGCGACAGGATCATTCCGACGCCGAGGCCGACCATGCCGAGCAACTGCTTGCTCTGCGAGCTCGCCGAGTGGCGGGCGGTCACGTGGCCAATCTCGTGGCCGAGAACGGCTGCGAGTTCGGCCTCCGAGTTCATGTGGGCGAGGATGCCGCGCGTGATGTAGACGGACCCGCCGGGCAAAGCGAAGGCGTTCACCTGGGCGTCGTCGACCACCCGGAACGTCCAGGGGAGGCCCGGGCGCTCCGACACCGCGGCCAGCGGTCGCGCCACCGACTCGACGTAGGACTGAACGCTCCGATCCGGAAAGTCGCCGTAGACGCCGTGGAACTGTTCGTCGGCCTCCTTCCCCATCGCCGCTTCCTGGCCTTCGCTCACCAGCATCAGCTGCCGCTTGCCGGTGGCGGGGTTGGTCGCACAGGCGACAAAAGTGCTGAACCAGAGGATCGAGATGTGGCAACGAAAACGCGTGTTCATGCTCGTTCGAGTGTAGCGCGGCCGCGCGCTGAGCCGGGAGCGCGACCCAGGGTTCAGCGTCATAAGTGCGCGTCAGATGGGAGCGTCGATGTATCTCGGATCGGTGCGTTGTTCGTCGTTGCCTATGTTCAATATGCGGCCTCCTCAGCGCCTTGCGCTCCGGGCGCCTCAACGCTCGCATGTGCCACGTACTTACGACGGGACACTAGACTTGGACCCCTGATGACTCGACTCCGCGGCCGGTTGCCGGTGCTGTTGCTGGTCGCGCTGGGCATGGCCCTTGGACTCGTCATTCTCGAAACGGGCGTGCGCGTTCTGGCCGTTCGCGAAGAGTCGCGGCAGGGCCGCCTTGATCGCGATCTGGCGCGAACCAGGGGGCCGAGCCCCGGCTCCGTGGCGACGCTCGGCCAGATCATCCGAAAGTCTGAGAATCCTCGGATCGTCTATGAACTCAGGCGGCGGCTCGACGTAGTTTTCAGCGGCGGCCGCCTCACCACGTCCGATGCCGGGCATCGCGGTCGCGACGTGGCGAGCCCGAAACCCGCGAGTGTCTATCGGATCGTCGGCATCGGCGACTCATACATGTTCGGCCAGGGCGTGTCCGATGACGAGACGTACCTCGCCCGCCTCACCGACCCGGCGAACGGTTTCCTCTCGGGCAGACTGGCGGAGCCGGTGAACCTCGCGGTGCCCGGTTTCAATACCGTGATGGAGGTGGAGATGCTTCGGGCACGAGCAGCGACGCTCGAACCGGACCTCGTTCTGATTGAGATCGTCGGCAACGACCTCGACCTCCCGAACTTTCTTTGGAGCGCGGTGGAACCCTGGACACTCCGCCGCCTATTTCTCCTCGACTTCGTGCGCGGCCGGCTCGCCGCGAGCGGGGGCAGCGAAAGCGCAGCCACGGGCTTGTCCGAAGCGCCGCGGAGGGGAGGAGGTCCGGTCGAGACGTTCTCGCGCGACGCCGCTCACGTCCCGCCCCGGTACGCGTCGATGGTGGGGCTCGCCTCCTTCGAGCGGGCGCTCAGAGACCTCGCGGAACTTGGTCGAGCCCGCCGCATCCCCGTTCTCGCTCTCACCCACGGCGTCTGGTTCGAGGACGCCATGCTGAAAGCTCTCGCGAAGAACGGCATCCCCGTCCTCGTGCTGCGTTCCGCGCTTCGACAACGCGCGCGCAGCCTGGGCGCGCCCGACTACGCCAGGTCGTCCCTCGCTCTCTCTCCGACCGACCTTCATCCCTCGGCCCTCGGGCATCGCTTCATTGCCGAGGAACTGGCCGCCTGGATCCACCAGGTCCTGAAGCACAGTTGACGATTCGACCCCCTGGCCCCAAAATCCGGTGATGCAGACGCTCAGGACCTTGACCCGAACCGCAGGAATCGCAACCCTCTCGCTCCTGCTCACCGCTTCGGTCGCGAGCGCCCAGAAGAAGTCGGCCAAGCCGACTTCCACGCCGGCGCCGTCGGCGCTGGCGACGCTGAACGCCGACCAATTCAAGGCCATGGAGTTCCGGAACATCGGTCCCGCCAACATGGGTGGCCGGGTCGACGACTTCGCGGTGGTGGAATCGAACCCCGCCACGTTCTACGTGGGCATGGCCACTGCCGGGATTCTGAAGACCACCAATGGCGGAACAACTTTCGAGGCGATCTTTATCAACGAAGAAGTGTCGTCGATCGGCGACCTTGCTCTCGCCCCCTCCGACCCATCGGTCCTTTACGTTGGAACGGGCGAACCCAACAATCGACAGTCGACCTCGTGGGGTGGCGGCGTCTACAAGAGCACGGATGCCGGCAAAACGTTCCAGTACATCGGCCTCAAGGAGACGCAGTACATCGGCCGCGTCCTGGTGCATCCCACAAACCCTGATGTGGTGTACGTCGCCGCCCTCGGCCGGCTCTATGGTCCCAACAAGGAACGTGGCATCTACAAGACGACGGATGGTGGCCGGACCTGGGCGAACGTCAAGTTCCTCGATGAAAACACGGGGATGATCGACATCGCGATGGATCCGGAGAGCCCGAACACGCTTTACGCGGGCTCGTATCAGCGCCGGCGGACGCCTTTCGGTTACAACGGCGGTGGTCCGGGCGGCGGCCTTTTCAAGACAACTGATGGAGGGGCGACCTGGAAGAAACTCACCAGCGGCCTCCCCAGTACGGGCGACATGGGCCGGATCGGCGTCACGGTCTACCGACGCGACCCGAACATTGTGATGGCCTTGATCGAGCATCGGACGGAGTTCGGCATCTACCGCTCCGAGGACAAGGGCGAAACGTGGGTGAAGCTCTCCAACAGCAATCCCCGGCCCTCGTACTACAGCCAGATCCACATCGACCCGAACAACGACCAGCGGCTCTGGGTCCTGGGCGCGCCGATGTACAACTCCGAAGACGGGGGCAAGACCTGGCGGCAGAACCTGGTGCAGCGAATCCATGGTGACTATCACGCTTTGTGGATCAACCCGGCGAATTCCAACCACGTCCTGGCCGGATCCGACGGCGGAACCCATCAGAGCTTCGATCGCGGACGCACCTGGGATCACCTGAACTCGGTGCCCCTGGGCCAGTTCTATGAAGTGAGCGCCGACAACCAGAAGCCCTACAACGTTTGCGGCGGCTTGCAGGACAACGGCACGTGGCACGGCCCCTCCCGCACGACGGTGCGTGAAGGCATTCAGTTCAACGATTGGAAGACGATCGGTGGCGGCGACGGTTTCCACTGCGTGATCGATCCGGTTGACCCGTCGACGGTTTATGTCGAGAGCCAGGACGGCAATGTCTCCCGCGTGAACCTCAAGAACCTGGAACGGACGTCGATTCGGCCTGTCCCCGCGGACCCGAAGGAACGCTATCGCTTCAACTGGAACTCCCCCATTGTGGTTTCGACCCACGATCACAACACCGTGTTCTACGGCGGCAACAAGTTCTTCATATCGAAGGATCGCGGAGATTCGTGGACGGAGCTTTCCGGAGATCTGACCGACAACGAGAAACGCGATGAGAAGCCGATCTTCGGGAAGACCGCGAAAGAGTTCATGTCGCGCAATGACGGCGTGGTGCATTGGGGCACCGCCACCACCATCGCCCAGTCTCCCCTGAAGGCCGAAGTGCTCTGGTTCGGTGCGGACGACGGGAACCTCCATGTCACGCAGGACATGGGGAAGACCTGGACGAAGCTCAGCGACAAAACTCCTGGAGTTCCCAAGGGAACCTACGTCAGCCGGATCGAGCCCAGCCGGACGAATGCCGGCGCGGCGTACGTGACCTTCGACGGTCATCGCGGCGACGACTTCAAGGCCTACGCGTTCTTCACGCCGGACTTTGGCGCGACCTGGAAGAACGTCACCTCGAACCTGCCCGAAGGCGGCACGGTCAGCGTTCTTCGCGAGCATCCGAAGAACCCGGACGTCCTGTTCGTCGGCACCGAGCGGGCGCTCTGGGCGTCGTTCAATCGCGGCGGTTCGTGGATGAAGATCAAGAGCGGCCTCCCCACCATTCCGGTCGACGACATCTTCATTCACCCCATCGAAAACGATCTCGTCCTCGCTACCCACGGGCGCAGTGTGTGGATCCTCGACAACCTTGAAGGGCTTTCAGGGATGAGCGAATCGGTGGCGACGAAGCCCCTTCACCTCTTTGGGAACAAGACGGGAATCCAGTGGCGGATCGCCGCGGTGGGCGCGAGCAACGGACATAAAGTTTTCAACGGCCCGAACCCGCCGGACGGCGCGGCCATTCAGTACTGGCTGAAAGACGCGGCAGGTGAGAAGGACACGGTCACGATCACCATCACCGACAGCAAAGGCGAGAAGGTTCGGGACATCGTCGGCACCAAGACCGCCGGCCTTAACCGCGTGATGTGGGATCTGCGGCATACCCCACCCCCGGCTCCCGACCCTGGCGCCGGTGGCGGTGGCGGTGGCTTCGGCGGAGGCCCACCGCGTGGTCCCCTCGTCTACCCAGGTTTGTACAGCGTCAAGGTCTCGGCCGGCGCCAGCACGTCGGACGTTCAGCCGATCACGGTTGAAGAGGATCCGCGGATTCAGATCAGCGAGTCCGATCGAAAGGCGTGGTACGACATGCAGATCGAGACGGCTCGCCTCGCTCCGCAGCTTCAGCTCGGCATGCGCACGGTCACTACGCTCGGGACGCAATTGCGGGAGATCAAGACGCAGATCGGCAGAAATCCTCGCACTCCCGAGGCCGTCAGCAAGGCCTTGCAGGCGTTGCTTGAAAAGGTGGAGGGCCTCGGAGGTCGGGAACCGGCGGTCGAGCCTCCAGGTTTTGCGGGCGCTCCCCTGGCGGATGCGCCTCAGACCATCCAGCAGCGGATCGGCTTCGGTTTCGGGGGCTTTGGCGGAGGCATGACCTTGGCTCCCACCGCGGCTCAGAAGGAAGCGTTCGCGCGCGCGCAGAAGGAACTCGCCGAGTTTGGCGAGACCATCCGCACGATCACTCAGACCGACGTCCCGGCGCTGAACAAGCTCCTGCTCGAGGCGGGCGTTGGACGGATCAGCCTCCCGATGGGCGGTCCGGGCGGCGGTCCCCGTCCGCCTGAGGGCGACCTCGAGCGGTAGTAGAGGATGACGGAGAGACGGTCAATCCGGCCGCGCTGAGCGGTTAGGATCCGCCGCGTGGCTCCCGGTCTCGACGACGTCACGCTCAATCTGAACGCGGACGCCCAGTCGGGCCTTTCGATCATTCTCGCGATGATGATGTTCAGCGTGGGCCTGGGCCTCAGTCTCGATGACTTCCGGCGCGTGCTGCGGCGCCCCGGAGTCATTCTCTTTGGAACGGCGCTGCAGGTTTTCGCCCTTCCTGCCCTGACCTTCCTCCTCACCTTCGTGATCGCTCCTACTCCGAGCATCGCGCCGTCCGACCGGGCTATCTACCGCACCAGGGCCGGCAGTTCGCGGATGCTGCTCAGTCTGAAGAATCGATCTGGCGCATCCGGCACCTGGTTCGACTGCTCCAACGCCCAGGTGACCTTGTACGGCACGTGAGCCGCCGCAGCACCCACCTCGAGTACTGGAAGCACATCCGACCTGAGTGAGTTCCCCACCATCAGGAACTCCCCGGGCGCGGCGCCCAGCCTCTTCAGGATTCTGACGTAGGTGGCCGGATCCTTCTCGCAGACGATTTCAACGTCGGTGAAGTGGTCGGCGATGCCCGACTTCGCAAGTTTCCTCTGCTGATCCACCAGGTCTCCCTTCGTGATGACCACCAGACGGTGCGATTGACCCAGGGTCGCAAGCGTCTCACTCACACCATCCAGCAGTACCACGGGGTGGGCCAGCATCTCCCGACCCAGCTCGATAAGGGTATGAATCTCCTGCGCGCTGATTTTGCCGCTGGTGAGTTCAATCGCCGTCTCAATGGCTGAGAGTGTGAAGCCCTTGATCCCGTAGCCATAATGCTCGATGTTGCGCGTTTCGGTCGCAAGCAGGGTGCGATCCACCGCCGCGGCGTCGTGATACTGAGAGAGGAGCGAGCGATAGCGCTCCTGAACGCCCTCGAAGATGATCTCGTTGTGCCAAAGGGTGTCGTCCGCATCGAGCCCGATCACGCGGCAGTTCTTCATGCCCGAATGCTAGACCGAATGGGAACCTCGGGCTCCTCCCGGCGTTCCCCTCAGGGATACCACTGACCCAGGCGCACTTCAGTGGACGTACCCTTCATCATCCCCCTGCCTGGCCAGGCTCGGGCCCTTCGCAATGTTCGACGCTTCGAAAGCGGCCCGCGGCGAGATGAACGCGGGTGGGACGATCCGCCGATCCCGCGGTGCGCGCTTTCGGCCCTTTACTCCTTCGCCGCGTACTCCGCCTGCAGCTTCTCTATCAGGGGCTCAAGGCCGGAAGTGTCGCCCGCGTGGCGCGAGCCGTACACCGCCTTCACGCTCGCCAGGACCTGCTCACGGGTGTCGGCCGCGACGTTGCGCGCGCGCGCCAGCGCCACGAAGCGGGCCCAGCTGTCGATCAGCCGGTCGGCGCTCGCATTCATCGTGTCGCGAGCCGCCTTGACCGCGGCGGACGGCTCGGCGGCCTGGCGATCCGCTTCGGGCAACGCCTGGTAGGCATCGACGGCCGCGCCGTACGGGCCACGGTGCAGCGAGGCGAGGGCCAGCAGGTTGTAGGTGCCGATCGCGACATTGCCGGGATCGGCGGCCAGGGACTTCGTGTAGAGCCCGATCGCCTGCTCTGTGTCCTTGGCGTTGACCGCGACCACGGCCTGGATCTGGTAGAGCATCGCCAGGGTGGCGTCCTTGTTGAACTGACCTTGAATTGTCTTGCCCGCCTCGATCAGCCTGATGGCCTCGACGGAGAACTCGACCGCCTCTTTGGCATGCGCGAAGCTTTGCGGCGAGGCCAAGAGCTCGAACCGCCGCAGGTTGAAGGCGAGGCTGTGGTAAACGGCGAGGTTCTCGGCGTCCGCCTTGAGAATCTCGCGTCCCACTTTGATCATCTCGTCCGTGTTCTTGGCCTGCACCGAAGCACCGAAGGCCTGCAGCCTGGGTCCGAGCATCCAGTTCTTCAAGTAGGCGGCATACTGGCCGTTCGGAAACTTGGCGAGGTAGGCCTGCGCCGCCTCGATCGCCTTGTCCTGCATGTTCTGCGAGTTGGCCGCGTACCACGTCTGGTACAGGACCGTCTCGTCCGCGCTCGCCTCCTGGGCCGGAGCGGGCGACGTGTAGACGAGACACATCGCGAGGATGAGGGCGAATCGGCCGAACGACTGGAACAACTTCATCGTGGGTTTTCTCCTGCTTCGAGATCCGGAGCCGCCGGGCACGGACCTGGGAATGGCGGGCATTATCTCCGAGCGGCGCCGGATCGTGCAACGCTCCCTCCCCCATCTTTGACCTGCTCGCAAGCCGGAGATCGAAGCCGCCCTTCGTCGAGTGTCCAGGATCCAGGCGCCCGCGGCTGTCTTATCGAGTGGACACTCGCCCCGGGCCGTGGTCCGAAGTCCAATAAAAACGCCCCCGGCCCGACAGGCTCGCGCTGGCAGGGATGTTGCCTGCTTTGGAGAAACGTGGGGCCACGCGTACCCACAGACAGAGGAGTCAGCCATGAGAATCAACAAGGCAGCTGTTCCGATCGCGGCGCTCGCCATTGCGCTCGGCTCGTTTCCGGCGGAAGCCGCCCAGCGCGGCGAACGACGCAACCGTGGAGGTCAGGGTCAAGGTCAGGAACGTTCCCGAGGTGACGCCTCGGCCCGGCAGAGCGGCAGTCAAGGCGATCGTGGCCGGAGTTCCGCGGGTCGAGACGCCCAGCGCGGCGAACGCTCCGAAAGCAGCAATCGCGAGAGCCAGTCTCAGGATCGTGAGCGCCAACGCGCCTCCGCCCCAACCCGGCAGCGGGACAGCCAGCTGAATCGTGATCGGGGTTCTGTGGATCGAAGCGGGCAGCGTAGTCCGGACGTCGCCCAGCGCAACTCGCGAGATTACAGTCGCGATTCACGAAACGACGGTCGCAGCCGTGGACCGTCGACAAATCGCGACTACGACCGCGACCGGTCGGTGAATCGCCGTGGCAACTACGGCGGGAGCAATTACGGCAGCTACAGCCGCAACTACTACGCACCGCGACTCCTTCCCCGAAGGTCGACGCCCCGGCGCTACTACCGCTCCGGCGGCCACCTGAGTCTGTACTTCGGCCTGGGCTCCGGTTACCGCTACGGATCGCCGTATTCCGGGCGGGTCTACGGATACAGGGGCCGCGTGCCGGTCTACGGCGTCCGCCAGTACTACGGCGACGTCCGGCTGAAGGTGAACCCGCGTGACGCCGCGGTGTACGTGGACGGGTACTACGCCGGCATAGTGGACGACTTCGACGGCTTCTTCCAGCGCCTCACTCTCGAGGTGGGACCACATCAGATCGAGATCGACGCGCCGGGCCTCGAATCGCAGGTTTTCGACGTCTACGTCGATCCCACGCGCACCATCGACCTGCACGCCGATTTGCTGCGGTAACGCCCGTGAAGGCGGGCGATGGAGGCAGAAGGAATCCCGATAGGGGTGTTCCCTTCGGCCTTTCCGGACCATCCCGGCGAGAGCCGCGCGGGTGACGGACCCTTGACAGCAAGCTGGGAAGCTGTGAAGCTTGCCGCATGAAAACGACGCTCGATCTGCCTGATGAGTTGGTCCGGGAGGTGAAATTACGCGCGGTCGTTCAGAGGAGAACGGTGAAAGGTCTCGTCGCGGAGTTCCTTCGGCAGGGACTCGGAATGGAACCCCTGGGGCGGCCGAAGAAGCGGCCAGCGAATTCGATGGTTGTGATCGGGGAAAAGGGCCTGCCGGTGATTCGTTGCGCTCCCGATGCTCCGGCCACCCGCATGAGCGTCAAGCAGCTATTGGCCCTCGAGCAGGAGACGCAGAGAGCGGAGGACGCGAAGCGTGCCGGGCTGCCTCTTTGACACGAACGTTTGGATCGCGGCGATCTTCCCTACCCATGGATTCCACCGGGAAGCCCAGACGACCCTGCAGGAAGCGACGGCCGCCAAACCGGCGGTGTTCTGCCGCTCCACGCAGCAGAGCTTTCTGCGTCTCGCATCCACGGAGACGTTGCAGAAGGCCTACGGTGCCGCGGGACTGACCAACCGCGATGCCCTCGCGGCGCTCCACGCCCTGCTGGCGCTTCCTCAAATCTGCGAGCGGGAGGAACCACCCGGGACCGCGGCGCTCTGGCATCGCCTGGCCTCCCGCAACACGGCATCGCCAAAAGTGTGGATGGACGCCTACCTGGCCGCGTTCGCTATCGGGGGCGGGCTCAGCATGGTTTCCCTCGATCACGATTTCAAGACCTTCGAAAAGCACGGGCTTGACCTGGTCCTGCTCAACGCCTGAGCGAGCCGCGCGCAATCGAACGGTGCGGATCCTGGGGCGAATGACCTTTGTCGCGTAGTGGAGGCGGCCGCCGCATGAGCGCGACGGTCCAACCCCTCGACCGCCTTCGCCTCCCCGCGCGGGATCTAATGACCTCGTATCCTCCTCCTCTCGCAGAACGTCAAAAAGCGTCTCAGGTTCGAAATCTCCTCGCCGCCGGGAGCGTGCAGGACGGTCATCAGTCGGACACCTCGGAAGGCCGTAAACCTCATACTGGACTTTTTAGTACAGATTCCCTAGAATCGCGGTCGGACGAGCCACCATGACCGAAACAGCCCAGCCCACGACTCAGCCGATGACCCAGTCGAACCGGATTCTGGCCGACCTGACCAGCGCGGATTATGCCGCTGGTTTCGTGACCGATATCGACTCCGACGCCATTCCGGCGGGGCTTTCCGAGGATGTGGTTCGGCTCATTTCGGCCAAGAAGGGCGAGCCCGAATGGCTCCTCGACTTCAGGCTGAAGGCCTTCCGCCACTGGCAGACGATGCCGGTGCCCAAGTGGGCCCGGGTGCACTATCCCCCGATCGACTTTCAATCGATCGTCTACTACTCGTCGCCGAAACAGAAAGGGGGCGGGCCCAAGAGCCTGGCTGAGGTCGACCCCAAGCTCCTCGAAACCTATGAAAAGCTGGGAGTTCCGCTTCATGAGCGGGCGGCTCTGGCCGGTGTTGCGGTGGACGCCGTCTTCGACTCGGTATCGGTCGCCACCACGTTCAAGGACAAGCTCCACGAAGTGGGCGTGATCTTCGGTTCGTTTTCCGAAGCGGTTCGGGAGCACCCTGACCTGGTCCGAAAGTATCTGGGGTCGGTGGTTCCCTACTCGGACAACTTCTACGCCGCACTCAACTCGGCGGTCTTTTCGGACGGGTCGTTCTGTTACATCCCCAAGGGTGTGAAGTGCCCGATGGAGCTTTCGACCTACTTCCGGATCAACGCCAGGAACACCGGCCAGTTCGAGCGCACCTTGATCATCGCCGACGACGATGCGGCAGTGAGCTACCTCGAAGGCTGCACCGCGCCCATGCGTGACGAGAACCAGCTTCACGCGGCCGTGGTCGAACTCATCGCCCACGAAAACGCGCGGATCAAATATTCGACCGTGCAGAACTGGTACCCCGGCGACAAGGACGGCAAGGGCGGGATCTACAACTTCGTCACCAAGCGCGGAGCTTGCCGCGGGAACAAGTCGAAGATCTCCTGGACCCAGGTCGAGACAGGTTCGGCCATCACCTGGAAGTACCCAAGCTGCATTCTGCAGGGCGACGATTCGGTCGGCGAGTTCTATTCAGTGGCGCTCGCGAACAACTATCAGCAGGCGGATACCGGGACCAAGATGATCCACCTCGGGAAGAACACCCGCTCAACAATCGTCTCCAAGGGCATCTCCGCGGGCCACGGCCAGAACACGTATCGCGGTCTGGTGAAGATCACGAAGAACGCCGAGGGCGCGCGGAACTACTCGCAATGCGATTCCCTGCTCCTCGGATCGAACTGCGAGGCGCACACCTTCCCCTACATCGATGTTCAGAACTCCACGGCCCAGATGGAGCACGAGGCGACCACGTCGAAGATCAGCGACGACCAGATTTTCTATTTTCAGAGCCGCGGGCTTTCCGCCGAGGACGCGGTGTCGATGATCGTGAACGGTTTCTGCAAGGAAGTCATCAAGGAACTGCCGATGGAGTTCGCGGTGGAAGCGCAGAAGCTCCTCGGCCTGAGCCTCGAAGGTTCCGTTGGCTGATCCCATGCTGCGCATCACCGATCTCCACGCCGACGCGGGCGGCAAGGCGATTCTCAAGGGTCTCTCGCTCAATGTGAACGGCGGCGAAGTCCACGCCATCATGGGACCGAACGGCTCCGGGAAAAGCACTCTCGCGCATGTTCTGGCCGGACGTCCAGGCTACGCCGTCACCGGCGGCGAGGTCCTCTACAAGAGTTCCCCGCTCTTCGACATGTCGCCCGAGCTTCGGGCGCGCGAGGGAATGTTCCTCGCGTACCAGTACCCGGTGGAGCTGCCCGGAGTTTCGAATCTCTACTTCCTGAGGTCTGCCTTGAACGCGATCCGAAAGCACCGCGGCGAGCCCGACATGGACGCGATCGACTTCCTGGCCGTGGCCACGGAGAAGGCGAAGCTCGTGGACATGGACGAGGCCCTGGTGAAGCGGAACGTCAACGAGGGTTTCTCGGGCGGGGAGAAGAAGCGGAACGAGATCTTCCAGATGGCCGTGCTCGACCCTTCACTCGCCATCCTCGACGAGACCGACTCCGGCCTCGACATCGACGCGCTGCGCGTGGTGGCTGCGGGTGTGAACAAGCTCCGGTCCGAGGATCGAGCCATGATCATCGTCACCCACTATCAGCGCCTCCTGGAGTACATCGTGCCGGACTTTGTGCACGTCCTCATCGACGGGAAGATCGCTTTGTCGGGCGGCAAGGAGCTGGCTCTCGAACTGGACTCCAAAGGCTACGAGTGGCTGGAGAAGGAACCTGCGAGGGTGCACTGATGGCTCGGGAGACCGCTCCGTTTTCTGAGATTGCCTCGGCGGTTCCGAACTGGCCGGGGCCGTCCTGGCTGACCGATACGCGAAAGGCGGCGATCGCCCGGTTTACTTCCGCCGGCTTGCCGACGACGAGACTCGAGGCCTGGCGCACCACTCCCCTGCCTGATCTTGGGACGGACGCCTTCTTCCCTGGATTCGAGTCCGCCGTCGACGAGGCGCGGGCGGCGGCCGCGCCCTTCAGCGCCGGCGATCCGATCACATTGGTGTTCGTCGACGGGTTTCATTCGGTGACCCTGTCCTCGTCCGAGGCGTCATGGCCGAAGGGCCTTCGACTGGCCCCGATGGCTCGTCTGCTGGCCATGAAGCCGGGAGATCTGCGGCCGTGGTTTGCGAACAGGAGCAAAGACGAGGGCGCGATGCACGACCTCAACACCGCCGCCTTCCGCGACGGAGCCTTTGTAATGGTCGAGGACGGCGTTCAGGTTCCGCTCGAAGTGCGGGTCGTGGTGGTCTCCACGTCCACCGAGCAGCCGGTCGCTCAGCACGTGCGCAATCTGGTACATGTCGGCCGTGGCGCCAGTCTTCGGCTGATGGTCGCGGTCATCGGCGCGCCGGAGGCCAAGGGCTTCGCGAACAACCACACCACCATCTCGATGGCCGAGCGCTCCCGATTGGACCTCGTGCGTATCCATGAAACGCCCGCTGGCGTGCCTCACTTCGACGCCCTTTCGGCGACCCTCGGCGCCCACTCAGTCCTGAACGACACCCTCCTGCAGACCGGGCCTTCCTGGACGCGGTCGGAAATCGACATCGTGCTCAACGGTGAGCGCGCAACCGCGGATCTGGGCGGGGTTTTTTTGGCCCGCGGGGCTCAGGTCAGCGATATCCACACCATCCTGTCCCATGAAGCCCCAGGAACGGTCAGCCGGCAGAACTATCGCGGGCTCGCCGCGGACGAGGCGCGAGGCGTCTTCCACGGCCAGATCCGAGTCGAGCCGGAAGCGCGCGGTACGGACGCCACGCAGAGCAATAAGAACATGCTCTTGTCGAAGCGAGCGCAGGTTCACTCGACGCCGGCGCTCGAGATCCTCACCGACGACGTGAAGTGCAAACACGGAAGCGCCACCGGCCAGATCGATCAGGCGCAGCTTTTCTACCTCCGCTCGCGCGGGATCGATCTGCAGGACGCCACGCGCATGCTCACCCGGGCCTTCGCGGCCGAGATCGTTTCGCGGGTCGAGATTGCATCCACTCGGGATCTGGTGGAAGCGCAGATCGCGCCGAGCCTGGAACAACTGGGAGTGGCGGCGTGAAGATCCTGACCGCGGCGGCCGTGGCCACGCCGCTCGATGCTTCGACCGTGGAAACCGTCGTCGCTGCGGCTCCCCGTCTTTGGGATGTGAACGCGATCCGGGCCGATTTCCCCATTTTGAGCACCAGGGTTCACGGCCGGCCGCTGGTGTACCTCGACTCCGCGGCTTCGGCGCAGAAGCCCCGCGTGGTCATCGACGCCGAACGGCGCGTCTACGAAGAGATGTACGCGAACGTTCATCGCGGCGTGCACGACCTGTCCATGCGTGCGAGCGACGCCTACGAGGCGGTGAGGGGTCAGGTGGCGCGTTTTGTGGGAGCGCCGTCGGTTAAGGAAATCGTCTTCCTGAGGGGCACCACCGAAGCCATCAATCTCGTGGCCCAGACGTACGGCCGCGTGAACGTCAAGAAGGACGACGAAGTCCTGATCACCGCTCTCGAGCACCACGCAAACATCGTGCCTTGGCAGATGTTGTGTGACGAGAAGGGCGCGCAGCTGGTCGTGGCGCCCATCAACGACGCGGGCGAAGTCGACCTGGCCGCGTTTGAGGCCCTGCTCTCGGCGCGCACCAGGATCGTCGCGTTTGCGCACGTCAGCAACGCCCTCGGAACCGTCAACGATGTCGCACGGATGACCTCGCTCACCCGGGAACGGGCGAAGGGCGCGGTGGTTCTGATCGACGGCGCCCAGGGCGTCCCCCACATGGCGGTGGACGTCAAGGCCATCGGCTGCGACTTCTACTGCTTCTCCGCCCACAAGGTTTACGGGCCGTCCGGAATTGGAGCGCTGTGGGGCCGCAAGGCTCTGCTCGACGCGATGCCCCCCTGGCAGGGCGGCGGCGACATGATTCTCTCCGTGTCTTTCGAGAAGACCACGTACAACGAAACGCCGTTCAAGTTCGAAGCGGGAACGCCGAACATCGCGGGCACCATCGCCTTCGGCGCCGCCATCGAGTACCTGACAAAACTCGACATGGGGGCGGTGGCGGCGGCGGAAGGAGATCTTCTCGCTTACGGCGCCGGGGCGCTTTCCTCGATCCCCGGCGTCCGCCTGATCGGCACCGCGGCACACAAAGCCTCGGTCCTCTCGTTCGTCATCGACGGGGTCCATCCCCACGATGCCGGCTCCATCCTTGACTACGAAGGGGTCGCGGTGCGGACCGGACATCACTGCGCCCAGCCGGTCATGGATCGTTTCAACGTTCCGGCTACCATCCGAGCGTCCCTGGGGGTCTACAACTCACGGGAGGACATCGATGTTCTGGTGCGGGGCATCCGGAAAGTGCAGGAGATGTTCGCGTGACGTCGGACCTGCGCGACCTGTACCAGGATGTCATCCTGGACCATGGCAAGAAGCCCCGGAACGCCCGCGTGATCGAGGGCGCGACGCGCATCCAGCCTGCGTACAACCCGCTTTGCGGAGATCGCGGGACACTGTACCTGGCCCTGGATCCGCCGGGCCTGAAGATCACCGATGCCGCCTACTTGGGGCAGGGCTGCGCGATATCAACCGCGTCAGCCTCGATCCTGACCGATTTCGTCCGCGGCAAGACGCGCGACGAGGCGCTGACCACGTTCGGCCTGTTCCACGACATGATCACCGCAGCACCCGGCGAGGCGTCGCATCGGGCCGTGCCCGAACTCGGCAAGCTCGCCGTGTTTTCCGGTGTCGCTGAGTTTCCGGCCCGAGTGAAATGCGCAACTCTCGCCTGGCACGCGCTCAGGGCCGCGCTGACCGAGACCCCAGCCACCGCTCAAAAATCGGTGAGCACCGAGTAACCGATGCGAGAGCCACGCACCGTCTCACGCGACATTTTCGGAGCGCTGGTTCCCTACGGAACGCCCCACGAACTGAAGGCCGGCGAGACCGTCTACCTCACGCAGTCGCTCGGTGGCTCGCACACCTGCGTGACCGAAATGGGCTATATGGTGCGGATCGACGCCAAGGACGCAGACGCCATTGGCGAGAAGGTCGACGAGGCACCCACGGCCGAGGACATCGGTGAAAAGCCTCTCGACCAAGTGGTCTGGGACCGGCTCAAGACCTGCTACGACCCCGAAATACCGGTGAATATCGTGGATCTCGGACTCGTCTATTCGGTGAATGTCTCGCAAGTTGAGGCTCAGGACGGGACGCCCGCGGGAAAGAAGGTCACCGTTCGGTTCGCGCTCACCGCGCCGGGTTGCGGGATGGGTGACATTCTCAAGCAGGACATCGTCCGGAAGGTCAACGAACTGCCCATGGTCGTTCAGTCGGATGTGGACGTCACGTTCGATCCGCCCTGGACGCAGGACCTCATGAGTGACGCCGCTCGGCTTCAACTTGGTCTGATGTAAGGAACCAACCCACGATGAAACTCTCAGCTCAGGAAGAATACGGCCTTAGGTGCCTGCTCACCCTCGCCCGAGCGACGCCCGGGACTTCGCTCACCATTCCGCAGATCGCGGAGGCGGAACGGATCTCCGGGCCGAACGTGGCGAAGCTGCTTCGGGTCCTGAAACGGAGCGGCTACGTGGTTGCCCTCCGGGGGCAATCAGGCGGCTATGCCCTCGCTCGAAAGGCGAATGAGATCAATGTCGGAGAGGTGCTTGCCTGCCTGGGCGGTCGGATTTTTGATTCAGGGTTTTGTGGTCGTCACTCGAGCGCAACACGGGGTTGTGGTCATAACTCCGACTGTTCCGTCCGTTCGGTTTGGAGACTCGTCCAAAGAGCTGTGGACGATGTACTCAGTCGCCTGACCCTCGCCGACCTCCTAGTAGAGGAATCGGAAGTCAGTGTGCCCGAGCGCGCGAAGCGTGTATCCCTCCCAATTGTGCAGGTTTCCTGAGAGTTATGGCTCCCGAAACCGGTTCGCGCCGTGACCCTAATCGCAATGTAATTCCTGCCAGTTTTATGGCACCTGTTTTGCTAGAATGTGACCCGAGGATGATCTGGTGGAATCGTACATCCTCCGAGTGTGGTGCTGTTGCCACACCCGCCGCCAACTGAAAGGAGTACCACTATGCCCGTTAGCGTCCGCCCTGCATTTCTATCCGACGGTGTCGGCATCCTCACCCTTCTTGAACACAAGGGCTATTTCCCGGAGCCTCTTGGCTTCGCCAATACGTTCCGCAAGACATTAAACGATCCGGATTTTCTGGTGCGCGTGGCCGAGTCTGATGGCAAGCTCGTTGGCCTTGCCGCCCTTTCCTTCCGGCCACAGCTCGGTCTCGGTGGAACCCTCGCCAGCCTCGACGAATTCATTGTTACCGAAGGGTCCCACCGGCGCGCTGCGGAGAGGGCCCTGCTCAAAGCGACGGCCCGTAAGGCCCGAGCCATGGGCGCCCGCAAGGTCGTCCTTCAGCCGACGGAGACCAAGCCCCAGCCGAAGAACGCCAGTCAGTTCTACATTCGGAACGCCGCGTAACCGCAAACCCTCCTTTCAACCCGGTCGGACCACCGCTTCGGCGGTTCAGTCGCTCGCCAGCGGCCTCGAACCCCGGAGCGGTTGCTTTTTCTTTGCTAATCTCGGGTCTGTGGAGATGGTTCGGTACTGCGCGGCCTGCGACGACGAGTTTCTTCCTGGAATTACAATCTGCTCGGATTGCGGAGGCGCGCTGGTCCTCCAGCGGGAAGGCCTCAAGGGGAGGAATCGCGGCGGACCTCTTTCGGAGACTGGGTGGCGGACCGCGCTCGACTCGACGCCGGTTTCCGCCCTGCTTCCCGTCCGAACCTTCGACTCGCTCAGCGACCTCGAGCCGGCGATCTCGGCCTTCGCGGACGCGGAATTGCCCTCGCGGGTCCTCGTCCAGAACGGTCGATACATCCTCCTCGTAAGGCCCGATGCCCTGGCCGAGGCCCAGGCCGCTCTGCACGCGGCGTTTGCCGATGAAGACGACGCGCCCCATCCCACCTTCGATGCGGCGGCCGGGCGTTACTCGAACTGTCCGGCGTGTGAAACCCGGCTGCCCGAAAACTTCAGCGGCGGCTGCCCCGAATGCGGGCTCGAACTCAGCGCGCCCAGCGGATCCGTGACCGCGCCCGAGGCCGAGTGAGGGGGCGATCCGCGTGTCAACGCCGGCCCGCGCCGCGACGGCGCATCCGATGAACTTTTTCAAAGAGACCGAGACGTTCGACTTTCAGGGCCCCGCCGGCCGCATCGAGGCGATCCTCAATCTTCCTCCCGAAAGCGTGCCTCCCGAGGCGGTGGCCGTGATCTGCCATGCCCACCCCCAACACGGCGGCATGATGCACTACAAGGTCATCTTCCGCACGGCCAAAGGCCTCCAGAACCAGGGTGTCGCCGTCTTGAGGTTTAACTTTCGAGGCGTGGGACGCAGCGAGGGCGCGCACGACCATGGGGTCGGCGAGCAGGAGGATGCACGGGCGGCGATGTCGGAAATCGAAACCCGCTTCCCCCGCCTTCCCCTTCTTCTCGGCGGATTCTCTTTTGGTTCCGCCATGGCGGCCAAGGTCGCGATGACCGACGATCGAGTGAAGGCCGTCCTGATCCTCGGCTTCCCCATTACGCGACTCGCTTCGACCCATGACCTTGAGCAGGTCCTCCAGCCGCGCCTCTTCGTGCAGGGGAGCGAAGACGAGTTCGGGCCCGGACACGCCATCCGAAAACTGGTGGCGCCGCTGCCTGAACCAAAGAGGCTCGAAGTGATCGAAGGCGCCGATCATTTCTTCACCGGACGGCTCGATGACCTTCAGGCCCCGATCGAGGCCTGGGCATCCACGCGGCCCTGGGCACAGCGGTGAGCCTGGGGCGCCTCACCTGCGCCGACACGGCCCTGGTCGTAGTGGACATGCAGGATCGGCTCCTGCCCGCCATTCATGAACACGAGCGCATCGTCGCGAACACTCGTCTTCTCCTGCGTGCCGCGGGGATTCTGGAGCTCCCGGTCCTCATGACCACGCAGTACGCGAACGGCCTCGGCCCCACCCACGCGGATGTCGCGGCGCTGGCGCCCAAGGCAGCGCCCTTCGACAAGCTCACGTTCAGTTGCCTTGGCTCCCAGGAGTTCGCGCAGGCCCTCGCAGCCACGGGCCGGAAGACTCTGCTCCTGTGCGGCGTCGAGTCCCACATCTGTGTGCTCCAGACCGGAGTTGACGCCCTCGCCGCCGGGTACGCCGTCCACCTCGTCGTCGACGCCACCGGCTCGCGCGCCGCTCCCAACGCCGAGCTCGGTTGTCGTCGTCTGGAGGGCGCGGGCGCCATTCTTTCATCCACCGAGATGGCCATTTATGAGCTGCTGGGCGCGTCCGGCTCGCGCGCCTTCAAGTCCCTCCTTCCGTTTTTCAAATAGCGCAGTCGATCCCGGGGAAGGTCGGCGCGCGCGCGTACGATGTGTTTGTGAGAGGGTTCAAGAAGGGCCTGCTCACCCGCACCACCGGCAACATCATCGCTTTGTCTCCACCCCTGATCATCGAAAAGGCCCAGATCGCCGAGATCGCGAACAAGCTCTCAGAGGCGATCGAAGAGGCTGCCTAGCCGCGCGCGCTCGAGCCTAGAAGTTGCAGCCGTAGTCGACCGTGAGTTCTTCACGCGACTTCTGGGCGGCGGCGCGACAGGCAAGACCCAGCGCGATCGCGCCCTCGCGCATGGTTGCGAGGGCCCTCCACTTCGTGCGGTTCGCTTCGAAGGCCTCCATGAGTCGTTCCTTCTGCTCGCCTGAGACCTTGCCTTCGACGCAGTC
>JANLWV010000396.1:0-9299 GCA_031364765.1 Vicinamibacteria bacterium | reverse complement strand
CGCACCGCGGTGAATCGGATCGTTCACGGCGGTCTCACGATTCCGAAGAACCGTAGCCGGAACCGTGGCGTCAAACCTGGAAGGTCGAGGTACGAGATGGAAAAGTGGACTCAGGACGTCAAGTACGCATTGCGGCGACTCGTGAAGGCGCCCGCCTTCACCACCGTCGCGGTGCTTTCGCTCGCCCTCGGGATCGGCGCGAATACCGCCATCTTCACGGTGATCAATGCCGTGTTCCTCCATCCGCTCGCCATCGAAGATCCATCGCGCGTGGTCGAACTCTTCACGCGCGATACGCGAACGGTTCAGACCGGCAACTTCAACCTGACCCCCAGTTCCATCCAGAACTTCGAGGACTACCGGGACCAGAGCACGGTGTTCTCGGGCCTCGCCGGATACTTTGGCATCGGGCTTCAATGGACCAAAGACGGCGAGACCATCGACCTGCCCGGGATGATGACCACGGCCAACTATTTCGACGTCCTGGGCATCAAGCCGATTCTGGGCCGGGTATTCGCCCAAGACGAAGACATCAAGAGCGCTTCGCCGGTGGCCGTGCTGAGCCACAGTTTGTGGACGACCAGGTTCAACGCCGATCCCGGTCTCATCGGCCGGACGCTCACCCTCGATGGTTTGCCATTCACGGTCATCGGCGTAGCACCGCCCGGATTCAAGGGCACGTTTTCGCTCGCGGGGCCTGATCGCGTGTGGGTGCCCCTGGGGATGAAGGATCAGCTTCTGACCGGGCAAATCAAGCAGCTGATCTCCAGCCGGCGGTTCCGATGGTTGAACATCGTCGGGCGATTGAAGCCCGGGACGACCATGGAGCAGGCTCAGGCCGCCACCGCGACGATCGCGGCGTCGCTTGAGAAGGCGTACCCGGACGCGAACCGCGGCCGCGCCATGGACCTCGTGAAGGAATCCGATGCGGCGCTCGGCATCAACCAGCGCGGTCAGTTCGTGAGGGCCGGCGGAGTGCTGATGGTCGTGGTCAGCCTCGTCCTTCTCATCGCCTGCGTCAACCTCGCGAACCTGCTTCTGGCCCAGGCGGCGCGGCGCGAACGCGAGATCAGCATTCGCGCCACCATGGGCGCCAGCCGGGCCAGACTGATCCGTCAGCTCCTCATTGAAAGCGTGACCCTTTCGATGGTCGGGGGTGCGGTTGGCCTCGTTGTCGCATTTTGGGCCCGGAATGCGCTTTGGTCTTTCCGACCGCCATTCCTCGGCGACGCGGCGATTGACTTGAGCTTCGACGTTCGGGTTCTCGGTTTCACGGTCCTGGTCTCGCTGCTGACCGGGCTTGCCTTCGGCGCGGTGCCTGCGATCAGGGTCTCGCAAACGCAGCTGAGCGAAGTGCTGAAGGCCTCGGGGCGTGCCGGGGCGTCAGGGGCGGGTCACAATCGGGTGCGGGCCATGCTGGTGGCGGCGGAGGTCGCTCTGGCGACGGTCGCTTTGATCGGATCGGGACTGTTCCTGCGCAGCATGCAGGCGGCGCAGAACATGGATCTCGGATTCGACTCGAAACACGTCGGTTTCATCGGCCTCAATCCCGGCGGCCAGCGCTACGCCCCACCGCTTGGACAGCAGTTCTACCTGGATGCGATCGCCAGAGCCCGAGCCATTCCGGGCATCGAGAGCGCGGCTGTCGCCTCCCTCGTGCCCGTGGTCGGAGGCCTAGGCGTGCTCCTGACGACATTCCCGGAAGGGCAGGGAGAGGGCTCTGCAAACAAAGGAACCTTGATCGCCTTCAACGACATCACCCCCTCCTACTTCGACGCACTGCGGATCCCGATGATGAAAGGAAGAGACTTCAATCAGTTCGACACCGAGCACGGGAAACCCGTGGCCATCGTCAATGAGGCCGCGGCCCGACAGCTCTTTCCAGGCGAGGATGCGACTTCGAAGCGGTTCACCATCGTGAGCCACCCGGAGACGCTCTACGAAGTGGTGGGCGTCGCGAAGGATTCCGTAATCAACAACGTCGGCGAAGACCCCACACCGATGATCTACCGCCCCATGCAGCAGGAATACGCGCCGGCGGCCCTGCTGATCGTCCGGACGAAGGGCGAGCCGGGCCCGCAAATCGGCGCGGTGCGGGGTCAGGTGCAAGCCCTCGACAAGAACATGCCGATTCGAAACACGGGCACGGTTCAAGAACAGATCGTTCAGGGACTCTGGGCCTCGCGCATGGGTGCATCGCTGCTGAGTATTTTTGGCGGCCTGGCCCTGGTGCTGGCCATGATCGGCATCTACGGCGTCATGTCGTACTCCGTTTCCCAAAGGACGCAGGAGATCGGTATCCGGATGGCCCTAGGCGCGCAGGCGGGAGAGGTGAGGCGGTTTGTTTTGTGGCAAGGGATGGTGCCGGCGCTTCTCGGGGCCGGAACCGGTGTTCTGGCCGCAGTGGCGCTGGGGCGGCCGATCGCCAATCTTCTCTACGGAATCACTCCTTACGACCCGCTGACCCTGGCCGTGGTCTCGATCACCTTGAGCACGGTTGCCCTGCTCGCGTGCTACGTCCCGGCGCGGAGCGCCACTCGCGTGGATCCGGTGGTTGCTTTGCGATACGAATAGCGGGCAAGCCCGCACGAGGTGGGCACGCTACAGCGCTTTCCCGACCGGTGGCATCGGCGTCACCTTCCTTGGCTCCTCGGTGAAGTCCTCGCCGGGGTTGATGAACCGGTCCATCTCGAACCGGTACTGCTTGTCGTACAACTGCCGGTAGCGGCCGTTTTTGGCGAGCAGTTCCGCGTGATTGCCTCGCTCCACGATCACGCCGCCCTCGATGACGAGGATCTGGTCCGCGCTGCGGATCGTGGACAGCCGGTGCGCGATGACGAACGTGGTGCGGCCCGCGCGCAGGTTCCGAAGTCCGTCCTGGATCATCTCCTCGCTCTCGCTATCGAGGCTGGAGGTGGCCTCGTCGAGGATCAGGACGCGAGGGTTCGCGAGAATGGCCCTCGCTATCGACACACGCTGCCGCTGGCCGCCCGAGAGCTTGATTCCACGCTCGCCCACCACGGTGTCGTAGCCCTTCGGAAACGCCTTGATGAACTCATCGCAGTGCGCCACGCGGCAGGCGTCGATGATTTCGTCGCGAGAAGCGCCCGGTCGCGCGTATCCGACGTTCTCGACGATCGTGCCGTCGAACAGGAAATTCTCTTGAAGCACCGAGGCCAGCTGAGCGCGGTATTCGCCCAGGCGAATATCGGCCAGGTCCCGTCCGTCCACGAGTATCCGGCCGGCGCTCGGGCGGTTGAAGGCCATCACGAGACTGATGAGCGTGCTCTTCCCGGAGCCGCTCGACCCGACGAGCGCCGTCGTCGTCCCTGCTGGCGCCGTGAACGACACGTGGTTGAGGACGGGCACGCCGGGGTTGTACTCAAACGAGACGTCCTCGAAGGCCACATCGCCAAGGAGCCGCTCGATCGAGGAGCGGCGTGCGTCCTCGTCGGTCTCGGTGGGCAGGTCGAGAATCTCCCGGATGCGATCGAGCCCGGCAAAGGCCTCCGTGATCTGCGTGCCGATGGAGGCGATTGAGACCAGGGGTGCGGCGACAAGGCCTATAAAGAAGATGTACATGATGAGATCGCCGAGGGTCATCTGCTTCGCGATGATGGCCTGACCGCCGAGCCAGATCATCAGCACGCCGATCACGCCGATGATGACGGTGCTGCCCGCGGTCGTCGCGGAGACGCCGGTCATCGACTTCGCGATGTTGCGAAACAGCCGATGCGCGCCTTGGGTGAAGACGATCTCTTCCCGTTTCTCGGCGGTGTACGACTTGACCACGCGGATGCCGCCCAGGGCCTCGGTCAACCGGCCGATCACGTCTCCGGTGATCTTGCCCCGCTCCTTGAACAGGGGACGCAACGTATTGAACGCGTACGCCATCCCGCCCCCAAATACCGCGAGCACGAGAATCGTCACCGTAGTCAGATGCCAATTCAGCCAGAACAACACCGCCAAACCCATGGCGGCGGTCACGAGACCGCCGACCAGCTGTACGAGCCCCGTCCCGACCAGATTCCGGATCCCTTCGGCGTCGTTCATGATCCGAGAGACGAGGACGCCCGTCTGCGTGGAGTCGAAGTAACGGACCGGCAGTCGCATGACCCGCGCCTGGACGCGCTTCCGCATGTCGGTGATCGCGCGCTGGGCCGCGACCCCCAGAGTCTGCGAGAGCACGAACGATGTCACGGCCTGCACGAGGGTCGCGACGCCGGTAGCTATGGCGATCGGCAAAAGCAGGTCGGTGCGGTTTTTGCCGATGACCTCGTCGATGAGCCACTTCGAGGACGCGGGGAGCACCAGGCCTGCAACCCGGCTGACCAGCATCAGCCCTAGGCCGAGGCCGAGACGGCGCCGATGCGCCCAGACCAACTCGCGCGCCTCGCGCCATGCGGCCGAACGAGACATACGCTTCTTCTTCGGAGCGTCCATCAATGGCCGCACTGTACTACGCCCGAAGCACCCCCTATTCGGGACGCCATGGCTGCGAAAACGAATGCGGGCCCACGGGTGAAGGCCCTTGAGCGACGCGGTCTACCGCGCCGTGTCGAAGCGCTGCCCGCCGATGTAGATCGTGTCGATGGCCCGCGTGTTCACGATTGAGTCGAGCGGGCTCGCGCCCAGCACCAGCAGATCGGCGAAAGCGCCCTTCGCGATCGTACCGAAGGCGCCCTGCTTGCCCCAGCAGGCGGCCGCGTTCCCGGTTGCGCTCACGATGGCCTGCATCGGCGTGAGCCCAGACGCCACCATCATCTCGAGCTCGAGGTGTTCGAAGAAGCCCTGGAACCGGCCGGCAGGACCCGTATCGGTGCCGAAGGCGATCCGGATCCCGGCGTCCGAGACGCGCTTGAGATTGCCCTTGGCCACTTCGAGCGCGGCCTTGTATTTTTGCCCCTGCGCCCACGCCGGGCTCGCTTTGATTCGCGCGTGGCGGCCTGGGTCCCCGAGCTCGGCCGACACGTCGGCGCCGTAGCCTCGGCGAAAGAACGAGTCGTTGGCCCAAGGCGGAGTGCTGTCGTAAACGAAGGTCGACACCTCGCGCATCAGCGTGGGGCAGTAACAGGCGTCGTTCGCTTTCATCGCCTTGAGGAATGTCTCGTCGACCGGCAGGTCGCGCACGCTGTGCGCGATGAACGGCGTGCCCGCTTGAGCGAGTGCGGTGGCGTCCGACAGATAGAAGAGGTGAGCGGCGAGCTTGAGGCCTGAAACCTTGGCCCGCGCGAGCACTGCGCGCCAGGCCACCTCGGGCATCTTCTTCGAGGCGCCGAGGTTGTCGTCGACGCGAATCTTGATGAGGTCCGGCTTGAGTGCTATGACCTTGTCGGTCTCGGCGCTTGCGGCTTCCGCGGTGACCGCGGAGACGCTCGCGCCGGCCAGGAACACTCGTGCGCGCCCCGGAGGTGCAACCGCCTGCTCGGCGCGGAGGGCGAAGGCTTCCTCTCGATCGTCGCCGAGCGAGAACACCGTGGTGACGCCGTAGGTCGCATACGCGCGCAACTGCCGCACGAGGTGGTCGCGGGTGTAGTACTCCGGGCCCGACTTCAATCCAAAGGCCGCCGACAGATGGCCGTGAGAGTTCACGATGCCGGGCATCAGAGTCTTGCCGCGGGCGTCGACGCGGACGGCGTCCTCCGGCACCCGCACGCTCGCCGCCGGGCCGACGTCCGCAATAAGGCCGTCCCGGACGACCACGGTGCCGCGGGCGATGACATTTCCCGCACCGTCGATGATGCGGCCGTCCACAAAGGCCGTCACCTGGGAAAAGGCGGGGCTGCCGCAAAGAAGAATCAGGATGGTCAGCGTGATAGCGGTTCGTGCCATGGCGGCGATCCTAGCAGCGCCTAAAAGTGTTCACCCTGGCGCCGAGGAGTTGAAGAGGTCTGAGGGCCTATCCTTCCTTCGTGGACAGGAAAGGGTCAAGATGAAGAACTCCTACCAGGCCAACGTGATCCTTCGGGTCCTTATCTGTTCCGAACGAGACCTGCGGCCTGATCTCGCCGCAACCATGATCGGGCGCCAGGGCATCGAGGTCTACCGCGTCGAGAAGTTTGCCGACGTCCGGCTCGTCGGTTCCAGCCTGGGAGTCCAGGTGATCCTGGTGGATCGCGAATTCCCGGCCGCCGCCGCCTTCATCCGGAAACTTCGCCAGGAACCGGCTACGCGCGAGCGCTCGATCGCGGTGCTGACCCGCGGCCCGACGGAGAACAGCGACCAGGAGCTGCTCGCCGCAGGCGCCAACGCGATCTTCCGCGTGCCGCCCGATGCGGGCTGGGACGAGCGTTTCGCGAAGCTGCTCATGGTGCCGGTGCGACAACAGGCCAAGATGGTGGTCCACATCAAGGTGGCGACCGAACCGGAGTGCGCGGCGACGATCCTCAACCTCAGCCCCGAGGGCATGTTGCTCGCCACCCACCACGCTCTCCACGAAAGCGACGAGCTCAAGTTCCGCTTCGTCCTACCTGACAGAACGACCGTCGTCGGCCGCGGCCGAGTGACGCGCGAGGCTCCGCCCACGGGCTTCGGCGTCGAGTTCATCGACCTCGAGGGGGAAGGGAAGGACTCGGTGCTGGACTTCCTGCGCTCGGCCCGGCAAGGCTGAGGCCTGGGACGGAACTTGTGAGATTGAAGAATCGAGTGAACGCTCCGAGGGCCTATCCTCATCGCCCGGATCCGAAAACTGCTGCCGGATCGGCGCGAGTGAATCGCGGTGGCCAGCGTCGGCAGGAAGCCCGAAGGGGGACCCACGTGTCAACCGTAAGCATCTCCTACGACCTCGCCAAGGACGATGAGGCCCAGGCATTCCGAATCGCCGTCGCCGCCGAAGATCTATTCTCGGCGCTCATTGACTTCTACCTGTTCGCGGTCGAACGACGAGGTGAGCGCGCCAGGGCCCAGCCGGCCCATGCCGTGCGGGCGCTCCTGCGCGATCGGCTCACCCAGCGCACCGCCGCATGGGCGCTCAAGGCCAATGCCCTTAAGCCCAAGCAGTGGCGACGGCCGGCGCGCACCGCGACGTTGACCGTCGAGGTGGGTTTTCCCTATCTGGCCCTGCTGAACGCTGAGGGCATCTTCGCCACGATCAGAGCCATTGACGCCTCATTCAAGGCTGACGATTCCCCGCTTTCCTGGAAGGAGATGGTCCCCATCATCCTCGCCAAGCTGGACGAGAAAGGCGCCGCCGCCGCCTTCCAGGCCGAAGTCGAGTCGCGGCGTCGACTGAAGAGACGCAGAGATGGTTCAAGGAGAACCCCCCTTGTGGAACAGACGGGCGGTGGCTAGGCAGCCTCCGGCGTTTCTCCGAAGCTGGCGACCGCTTCCTCTTCAGAGTCGAATGCCTCTATCACCGTGACCAGCTTGGTGATGGTCAGGAGATCCTGCACTCTCCTCGTGAGGTTGAGCAACTTCATCTGACCGCCTCTCTTACCGGCGGTCACGAAAATCCGCACCAGCTGGCTGAGGCCCGCCGAGTCCACGAAGGGAACCCCGGCCATGTTGATGACGAGCTTCACCCGGCCTGACTCGATCGCTCGGGTCCCCGCGTCGCGGAACTGCTCCTCGCCGTCGCCGAACATGATCCGGCCCTGCACGTCGACGATTGTGATGTCGCCCGCCTGGCGTTCGGTGGTCTTCATAGGGGCCTCCGCCGTCAATATACGCTCGGGGAATCCCGGACGTCCTCCAGGATGGATACAGATGTCGCGGCTTTCGATCCTCGATAGCCGCGCGAAGGACAGGTTGACCGCGAACGCGGATTCGCGAGAGGGCCTATGCGGCTACGGTGAGGCCGCCCGTTTCGAGTGCCGCGACTGCTTACTTAACTCTGAGGCGTCTCGAAATCCACCTCGGAGAGATCGATGGGTCCGGTCGGCATGTCCTCCGGCCCGAGATCAGCGGGCGGCGGCGTCAGTTTCGAAAAGACATCCTCGCCCATCTGGGCCAGGAGCTTGAGCGACCACGCACGCTCCGCGTAGTAGATCGGCTGAAAAAGCGTCTGATGGACCAGAGGGAGAGCCCCAATGCAACAGGTCAGGCAACTCCCGATCAGAACCACGAGGCCTACCCCAATTCCCACGAAGACCTTGAGGATGGCGTAGCCGATCAGGAGGCCGGGGCTCTCGGAGAGCATCGACAGAAAAACGCCCCCGGCCTCCCTGGCCCCCACGCTTCGCGAGATCTGGAGGGGAGCCACGAAGTCGCGCAGGATCATGTTGAGGACGAGGGCTCCGAGAACGGAGAGCAAAAAAACGAAGAGGATGGGAAGGGCCACAAGGACGATCGCCCCACCCGCCCAGCCGTTGGCTCTGGCCCACAGCATGAAAACCCCGCCCAGTCCGAGGATCAAGACCATAAGGATGAACGAAGCTCCTTGAACCACCAGGCTCAACACGAAGAACGAGTCGGCGTGCGCCCCATGCTGACCCCAGGGCCGGACCAGATCGAAGCGTCCCGAAGCCACGTCGTCGATGTAGACAAAGATGGTCCTGGACCTGAGCCACATGAAAAGCAGCGACATCAGCATCACCATCATCAGGACGCTCACAAAAAGGATCATGTGCGCGTTGATCCAGCCGAAAACCGTCTCGAGGAGGGTCGCCGGATCCTCGTACGAACCAGGACCTCCGATCGGGTTTTTGACTCCGCCGGCGCTGCTGCCCGATCCGCAACTCTCCAGCAGGCTGACGAAACCGAGGGTGATCCATCCCACGAAATTGAAAGGGAAGAGCTTCTCGCGCATGTGGGAGATGGCCTCTCCGAGCGCGTCAATCGCCGAGGGCCTTCGGTTCGAGGCGGAGGCAGTCATATCGTGAACTCTAGTACCGTCGCCGCCCTGATTGAAATCGGTCGTCCGAAAGCCAAAATAAGGTCTTCCGGATTTATGCTCTGTCGTCGCTCCGACTCTCCCACCACCCTGAACTCATCCAACGAGGCCTCCATGGCTACACGACGCGCGTTTCTTTCTCGGGCCGGAGCGGCCTCGGCCGCCACGGTGGCATTCAAGGATCATGCGATCGAGGTCGTTCATGCGGCGGGATCCGCGGCCGGAAGCGCCAGCGCAGCCGACCTGGCGACGAACGAGGACTACTGGCGCGAGGTCCAGGGCGCCTTCTCGCTCGACCGCACCATGATCAACCTCAACAACGGCGGGGTCTGCCCGACGCCGTCCGATGTTCGGCCGCCGACGGAAGACATACGTGCCGGTTGAGTTGTCGGTGAAGCGGTTGTGAGAACACGACGCGCCGGAGGTGCCTCTGTATTAATGATTCAAAGTTAGATCGTAATGGATAGGT
>JANLWV010000244.1:0-13529 GCA_031364765.1 Vicinamibacteria bacterium | reverse complement strand
GCTCGCGCTCCAGCGCTACCACGAACTGATCGGTGTAGGGAGCTTTGAAGTTCGGGTCAACGCGGAGCTTCGTGTTGTCAGAGACGAGCTCTGTGCCGATCGGATTCCCGGCGCGGTCGTACGTACCCGAGAAAAGGTATTTCGGCGTGATGGACGGCGACACCCCCGCGAACTCCCCGGTAATGACGCCGCTGTAATAGCGGCCGTAGTGAGCCTTGAGAGCCGTCCGGCCGTCGCTGGTCAGTTTGAAGGAAAAGCCCGCCCGGGGCGAGAGATTGTTCCAGGTGTAGAGGTTGGGGACCGCGGGGGTCGAGTTGCCGGAGGGATTTCCGAGTTTGTCCGCAAGCTCGAATTCCTGGAAACCCGCGACGCTGTTGTCGAAACGCAGGCCGAGGTTGAGGGTGAGCCGGTCATTTACCCGGAACGTATCGTCGCCGAAGACGCCGACGTTGCGCATCTGCCCACCCGCGCGAGACGGGAGCCGGGTGTAGCCGTAGCCCGGTACGCCGCTGTAGGTGTAGATGTAGTCGTTGTACCCGGTCAGATAGTTATGTCCGCCTACGTTGTACTGAACGCCGAACTTGAAGTCATGGCTGCCCCCCAGGAAGTTGTCGGCGAAGTGCGACACCTTGCCACTCGCCGCCGTCTTCCAACTGTCCCCGTCGTACCAGGAATAGACGCCCCCGGTGATGAGACCGCTGTCGAGGTCGTAGAAGCGCCTCTGGACGCGGTCCCCGCCGTTCAAAGGGTCGCCGTGATCCTTGCCATAGAAGCCCGACACCCGGGCCTCGAAATAGGTCTTGTCGGAGCGGACCGAGGTCCAGGTGAGATTCGGGGATGGGTTGTGGCCGGTCTCGACCACGATGGTGCTGGGAGCGGTCACCGCAGTGGCCCGGGCCGGGATTCTGTAGTAGTCGTCGTGATAGGCCAGCTGCAGCTTGTTGCCGGTGTTGATCTGCCAATTCAGCTTGCCGAAGACGCGATTCGCCCCAAATTTGGCGGGGAACTCAGGAGAGGTCCCCGGCTGCGAGTCGAAGTCATCCTGATGCTGGTACGAGGCGAAGAACCAGAGTTTGTCTTTGACGATCGGCCCGGAAACCTGGCCTGTCGTGTCGAAGTACTTGTCCCGGTTGTACGGGCAGCGCGCGGTTGAACTGCCGGGGCAAAGGTCTGCGAACTTTCCATTGGGCAACTTGAGATCCGTGGTGTTGCTCGACGTGAGGCTCTGGTTCTGCACGTAGAGGTTGGCGTCGAGGTGGAACTTGTTGCTTCCCTGGCGGGTGACGATGTTGAAGACCGCGCCCTGAAGGTTGCCATATTCCGCGGGGGCGCCCAGTGACAGGACCTCGACCTCCTCGACCGCGTCGGTGTTCGGCCAGGGCCAGGCGGCGCCGGTGAAGGGCGCGGTGAAGTCGGTGCCGTCGAGTTGGTAGGAGTTCTCGTCGGTGGCCGAGCCGAGGCTGGAGGAGCGCGAACTCGTCGAGGTGTTCTGGCTCACTCCAGGCGCCGCATTGATGAGGTCGAAGAAGCTGAAGCGCCGCAGCGGCGCGTTCTCCACCCAGTCCCTGTCGTAGGTGGTGCCGACGGCGGTTGAAGTCGAGTTGACCACCGGACTCTCGCCTGTGATGGTGATCTCCTCGGCCATCTGGGACAGCTTGAGCGAGACGTCCTGTTGCGAGGTGCCGCCCAGCGACACGCTGACGTCGGGCTTGTTGACGGTAGAAAAGCCGGACATCGTGAAGGTCAGGGCATAGCCACCCGGGGGCAGCGCCGCAAAGCGGTAGAGACCCTGGGCGTTGGTCACGGCCGTCTTCAGTCCGACAATCTTCTCGCCCTTCAGGCTGACCGTAACACCGGGCACAGTCCCACCGGACTGATCCTTGACAATGCCGACGATATCGCCCGTGGTGCGCTGGGCGAAGGCCGGATCCACCGCGGCAAAAGCCGCGACCAGACTGAAAAGGACGGCCAAGCGAAGACGCATAGGGGGTTTCCTCCGATGTGCGGGTTGGATGGTGGGGCTTCCGGTCTACGAATTGGGCCGAGGCTAGCACGACCTGGCAAGGGCAAGTGGGTGGCCGCGCTTTTCTTAAATGATTTGGGTGTCGCGAGGCAGGGTCGCGTATGGCGCGGATCGTCCCGGGAACGTCATCGCGACCTTTCGTACACCACTTTGCCGTTGAAGATCGTCGTGTCCACCACGACGTCGGTCGCCTTCGACGGAGGCCGCGACACAATGTCGGCTGAGAGCACGACGATGTCCGCCAGCATGCCGCGGGCCAGGGTGCCCTTGCGCTTCTCTTCGAACGACGCATAGGCCGGCCAAGTCGTATAGGCGCGGATCGCGTCGTACATCGACAACTTCTGATCGGCGGCATTCGACGGGCCGATTCTTGTCGAGGCCAGCCAGAGGCCCTGTCCGACGGACAGCGGGGCCACCGGCCAGTCGCTGCCGAAGGTCACCCGCCCGCCCGCGTCGTGAATGCTCTTCCAGGCCCACGCGCGCGCGGCGCGATCGGGACCGATGTTGTCGGGCCACGGGCCCGACGGGTGGGTGGAGTTCATGTCGCCGAGGGCCACGTGCATGGGCTGCTGCGACGCGATGACCCCGAGACGCGCAAAGCGCGGGATGTCTGCCGCATCGATGGTCTCGATGTGCTCGATCCGATGGCGCCGGCCTCGAGCCGGAGCCGGATTCGCCGCGATCGCGTGCTCAAAGGCATCGAGGGTGAGGCGAATGGCCCGATCGCCAATGGCGTGAATCAGCACCTGCCATCCGCGTTTGTCGACCATGGTCACGATCCGGTTCAGATCGTCAGAGGAGAGGTTCGTGGCGCCTTTGGCCCGGCTGTTCTCGTACGGCGCCAACATCGCGGCGGTGCGGCTCTCGATGACACCGTCGGCGTACATCTTGACCGCTCCGGTCTTGAGGGTGGGGTCATCCCCGGACCGTTTCCATACCGCGTCCATGCGGTCGAGGTCGGCCTCGGTGGTGGCCGACGACGCCGAGAAGGCCACATACATCCTGACCTGCAGTTCGCCGGCCCGCTTCGCCTCGTCGTACCGCGCCATCTCATCCGGATCGACGCCGGCGTCCTGCACGCTGGTCACGCCGAGCGCGTGCGCGTGCGCCACCGCGGCGCGCAGGAAGGCGCGTCGGTCGGCGTCGGTGGGCTGGGGCATCGCCCCGTTGATGAGGCCGGACGCCGATTCCTTGAGATGACCGGTGGGCTCACCGGTCTTCGGGTCTTTCACGACCTCGCCGTTCTTGGGATTCGGCGTGTCCTTCGTGATGCTGGCCATGGCCAGGGCCTTCGAGTTCACCCAGATGCTGTGGCCGTCGTAGCAGGTCATCACTGCGGGGCGATCGGCGATGACCGCATCGAGCTGCGCCCTGGTCGGGGAGCCACCCGGAAAGGGCGAATAGAGCCAGCCCCGGCCCCTCACCCACGCGGTGTCGGGCCTGGCCGCGGCGAAGGTACGGATCGCGTCCTGGACCTGCGCGAGCGTGGTCAGGCCCGCGAGTTCCACGTCGCCTAGCGATCCACCGCCGCTGAGAAAATGGACGTGTGAGTCGTTGAACCCCGGCGCGACGGTGGCGCCGTGGGCGTCGATGACCCGCGTCCCTGGTCCGCGAAGGGCGGAGACGTCCTCGTTGGTTCCGACGCGGAGGATGGTGGGTCCGGCGACCGCCACCGCCTGCGCGACCGTACCCTGGTCATCGGCGGTGATGACGCGCCCGTTGACGATCAGGAGATCCGCGACCTGAACGGGGGCGGGCGACTGCGTACCCGAGGCGGAGCCCGTGACCGCAACCCACAGAGCGCAGGCCATCGCGAGCGCGCGGGAACTCCTCATGTGCTTCATGGCGGGCAATATACTCCGGCCATGGGAGGCGCGCTGCCGAACAGTCTGGTGATCGCCCGCGCGCGGCCCGAACATGCGGACGAACTGGAAGACTTGCAGCGCGTGGTGTTTCCAACCCTGGCGGACTCTGAACGCTTCAAGGCGGCGCACTACCTCAAGCATCTCGAGTTGTTCCCCGAAGGACAGTGGGTCGGGCTCGATGGCAAAAGGGTGGTAGCCGCCACCGCGACCCTCCGGCTGCACTTCGATTTCGACGACCGCACCCACACCTTCGCCGACATCATCCAGGGCGGGTGGCTCACCTCCCACCAGCCGGACGGCGACTGGCTGTACGGCGCCGACATCGGAGTGCATCCGGATTATCGAGGTAAGGGCCTGGCCCAGGCCCTTTACGCCACGCGCCAGGAAGTGGTCTGGGCGCTGGGACTCAAGGGCCAGGTGACCGCGGGCATGATGAGCGGCTTTGGCGCGGTCAAGCACCGCATGAGCGCCGAGGCTTACTACGAGGGGCTGGTGGCCGGCCGGATCAACGACCCCACGCTTTCCATGCAACAACGGATCGGATTTGAGTTTCGAGCTCTGCTCAAGAACTACTTGACCGACCCGATCTGCGACAATTACAGCGTCCTCATCGTGCTCGATGCGGCCAAGGACGTTCCCGGCGCCGTCCGGCCCAAAGCACTCGCGACCAAGTGAAGGAGTCAGAGATGTCATCGATTCAGTTGAAGACAGAGGTGCCAGGACCGCGCAGCAGGGCGTTACTGGCCCGGCGGGTATCCGCGGTGCCCATCGGCCTCGGCAAGGCCACCGATGTGGTGGTGGAGCGTGCCGAAGGCGCGCTCGTGCACGACGTGGACGGCAATACGTTCATTGATTTCGTCGGCGGCATCGGTGCGCTGGCCGTGGGCCACTGCCCGCCCTCAGTCGTCCAGGCCATTCAAGCCGAGGCGCCGCGGCTCATTCACATGGGGTCGCTCGTGGGGACGTACGAGTCCTATATCCGGCTCTGCGAGCTGCTCAACGAGGTAACCCCCGGGGCGTTCGCCAAGAAAACGCTGCTCTCCAATAGTGGCGCCGAAGCGGTGGAGAACGCGGTCAAGGCCGCGCGGGCGTACACCAAACGGCCTGGCGTCATCTGCTTCGAGGGCGCCTACCACGGGCGCACTTTGCTGGCGGTGAGCCTCACCAGCAAGTACGGTCTGTTCAAGAAGAGCATGGGCCCGTTCGCGGGCGAGATCGTCCGGTTGCCCATGCCCAATGCCTACCGCGCGCCCGAAGGCATGACCGCGGAACATTGCGTCACCTGGGCCATCCATCAACTCGAGCATGCCTTCACCGCGCAGGTCGATCCCGCCGAGGTCGCGGCCATCATCATCGAACCGGTCCAGGGCGAGGGCGGTTTCGTCCCGGTGCCGCCACGCTTCATGCGCCGCATCCGCGAGCTGTGCGATCAGCACGGCATCGTCATGATCGCCGATGAGGTGCAGTGCGGCTTCGCCCGCACCGGCAAGTTGTTCGCGCTGGAGCACTATGGCATCGCGGCCGACATCATCGTGACCGCCAAGTCCCTGGGGGCCGGCATGCCGGTGAGCGCCATCACGGGTCGCGCCGACATCATGGACGCGACACACGTGGGCGGAATGGGCGGCACCTACGGCGGCAATCCCCTGACCTGCGTGGCCGCCATCGCCGCCATAGAGATGATGCGCCAGCCGGCCTTCCTCGCACGGGCAGAGCGCATCGGGATCATGCTTCGAGAAACGCTCGAGGGGTGGAAGCATCGTCATCCCCTGATCGGTGACGTGCGCGGCCTCGGCTCGATGATGTTGATCGAGCTGGTGAAGGACCGCGCCACCAAGCAGCCGGCGCCTGATGAAACCCTGGCCATTATCAGGGCGGCCTGCCAGAAGGGCGTGATCGCCATGCGAGCCGGCCTCTTCACCAACGGCATCCGGTTCCTCCCGCCGCTGGTGATCACCGACGATCAGTTGGCCGAGGGGCTCGGCGTGATCGAGCAGGCCCTCACCGAAGTGGAGGCCCGCGTGCTCGCACCCGCGGCCACGACCAGGGGCGCCGACCGCCTTCAACCCGTGGGCCGAGCCTGACCCGTCGTCCGGTCATGGGCGTTGACATGGCCGAGACGATCTTTCACAACGGTTTCGTCTGGACCGGGAGCGGCGGACACCGGGGCGCGACCGCGCTCGCGGTCACGGGCGGACGCATACTGGCCGTGGGCGCCGGCCACGATGTGCTGGCGCTGCAAGAGCCCGGCACGCAGCTGGTGGATCTGGTCGGGCAGACTCTGATCCCGGGCTTCAATGACGCCCACGCGCACGTCTGGAAGATCGGGCATCTGCTGACCACCCTGATGGACGTGCGTGGCGTGTCGAGCCTTGACCATCTGGCCGCGCGCATGCGCGACCGGGCGAGCGAACTGCCGGCGGGGGCCTGGCTGCAGGGGCGCGGCTATAACGAGGCCCGGTTTCCCGATGGTCGGCCGCCCACCCGCGTCGACCTCGATGCCGTGGTCGCCGATCGGCCCGTCGTCCTGATGCGGACGTGCGCCCACATCGTCGTGTGCAACAGCGTGGCTCTACAGCGGGCCGGGGTCACGCGCACCACCGCGTCGCCCCCGGGCGGCGCGATCGATCGCGCGGAAGACGGCGAACCGACCGGCGTGCTACGCGAAACCGCCATGGGGCTGGTGCTGCGACAGATCCCGCCGCCATCCCAGGACGAGTACGCGGCCATGATCACGGCCGCGATCCGACATCAGCTTTCGTTGGGCATCACGAGCACCAACGATGCGGGGGTCGGGCCCGAGCTCCTCGCCACCTACCGGCGCATGGACGAGGAGGGGCGGCTGCCGAGTCGCATCAACGTGATGGCCCTGCGTCTGGTCGATGGCGTTGACGCGGCGCCGCTGCCCGAGTCGCGCCACCTATCGGATCGACTGCGCATCGACACCGTGAAGTTCTTCGCCGACGGCGGTTTGAGTGCGGCCGCGGCCGCCTTGAGCGTGCCCTACCGGCATGCCGACACCCGCGGCCTGCTCCGTTTCGAGTACGAAGCACTTCTGGCCCTGGTGCGCGAGGCCCGCGACTCCGGCTGGCGGGTGGCCACCCACGCAATCGGCGACGCGGCCATCGATCAGGTGCTGCGCGTATACGAGGCTCTTGGCCCGGGCCCACTGCGTCACCGCATCGAACACTTCGGTCTGCCCAGCCCGGATCACTTGGCGCGCGCGGCCCGCATGGGGGTGATCGCCGTGCCCCAGACGGTGTTCCTCCACGCGCTGGGGCGTAACTTCCGGCAGTATCTGTCGGAGGCGATGCTGGCGCGCGCCTATCCGGTCCGATCGATGCTGGACGCTGGCCTGACCGTGGCCTTGTCGTCCGACGCGCCCGTGGTCGAAGACGATTCACCGCTCCTGGGAATCCAGGCGGCGATGAGCCGTTGCGACGAAGATGGCCATGCGATTGCGGCGGACCAGGCCATCTCCCTGGACGAGGCGCTCGACGCCTACACCCGGGGTGCGGCCGTCGCGTCTGGAGACGAGGAGAATCGTGGCCGCTTGCACGAGGGGATGTGGGCGGACCTGGCGGTGCTCTCGGGCAACCTAAGCGAGACACCGCCCGAGGCGCTCACCTCGCTCCGGGTTACCCAGACCTGGGTCGGCGGGCGCCAGGCGTACTCGATATAGACCGTGACGATCAACCAGTCCGTTCATTCATTCGAGGCCCGGCCATGACCTTCACTTATCAGCAACACATTGACGGCGTCTGGACCGGTGCGGCAGGCGGCGGCACGTGGGACGTGATCAACCCCGCCACCGAAGAAGTGCTGCGCACCGTTCCCTTCGGTGGACGAGAAGACGGTCACGCTGCTATCGAGGCGGCCGCGCGCGCCTTCCCGGCCTGGGCCCATCGCACGCCCTACGAACGTGGCGCGATACTGGAGCGCGCCGCCGCGCGCATGCGTGAGGTGGCCGACGAGGCCGCGCACACGATGGTGCTCGAATGCGGAAAGCCGCTGGCGCAGGCTCGCGGGGAGTGGCTGGTGGCTGCGGATCTCTTCGCTTGGTTTGCCGAGGAAGGCAAACGCGCTTACGGACGGACGATTCCGTCGCGCGTCGCTACCAAGCGGATGACCGTGTTGCGACAGCCCCTCGGGGTCATCGGCGTGATCACCGCGTGGAATTTTCCCGCCTACAACCCGGCGCGGGCCTGGGCGGCGGCGCTGGCCGCCGGTTGCACCGTGGTGGCCCGGGCGTCCGAGTTCACACCGCTGACCGCCATGGCCATGACTCAGGTGCTGGTGGAGGCCGGCCTGCCGAGAGGCGTCCTTAATCTTGTCAACGGGGATCCGGAGGCGATGGGACAGGAGATGCTGGATCATCCCGCGTGCCGGAAGATCAGCTTCACCGGCAGCGTGCGCGTCGGAAAGATTCTGATGGACGGAGCCTCGCGCACAGTCACGCGCCTGTCGCTCGAGCTCGGAGGCAACGCGCCCGTGATCGTGTTGCCCGACGTCGATCTCGATCTGGTTGCCGGCGGCGCGATCACCAGCAAGTTTCGCAACAACGGCCAGGTGTGCGTGTCGCCCCAGCGCTTCCTCGTGCATCGGCGCGTGGCCGACGCGTTTGCCGAGGGCGTGGCCCGCCAGGCCGCCGCGTTGCGCCTGGGCAGCGGGCTCGATCCGGCCACCCAGGTGGGGCCGCTGATCAATGCGAGGCAGCGCGACCGCGTGGCAAAGCTGGTTGAAGGGGCGATCGGTCAGGGCACTGAGGTCCGCGCAGGAGGTCGGCGTCCCCAAGCACTTTCACGTGGCTACTTCTTCGAGCCGACGGTCCTGTCCGGAGTCAAGCCGGACATGCCGGTCTTCCGCGAGGAGATCTTTGGACCGGTGATGCCGATCGTGGCCTTCGACGAGCTGGACGAAGCGATCGCGCTGGCCAACCAGACGCCGTATGGTCTGGCCGCTTACGTGTGGACGAACGATCTTCGCGCGTCGGTGAAGGCCTCGGAGGCCCTGGAGTTTGGCATCGTGGGCGTCAACGAATGGGTGCCGCACGCGACCGAGGCGCCCTTCGGCGGCTGGAAGCAGAGTGGCATCGGCCACGAGAGCGGCAGCGAGGGACTGTCGGAGTATCTCGAAACCAAGCTGGTGGCGGTTGGCGGCCTGACCTAGCAGCCCGCGGCGGAACGCTGGCGACGCTTGGCTGGGCTGCGTCTACAATCGCCTCGGATATGACCAATCACGACCGGCGTCTGGGGATGGAATCCGCGATCACGCGCCGCGACTTTTTGAACGGCGTGGCCCTAGGCGTCGGCGGCGCGATGGCCGGGTCGATGTCCCCGGACTTCGAGACCGTTCTCGCGCAAGGCTCGACCGGCGCATACCCGCCCGCCCTGACCGGCCTGCGCGGATCGCATGCCGGGTCCTTCGAGGTGTTCCACTCGATGAAGGATGGCGCCTTCTGGAAGTCGGCGCCCGCGCCGCAAGACACCGGCGAGGAGTACGACCTCGTGGTGGTCGGCGCGGGGATCAGCGGCCTCGCCGCGGCGCACTACTTCAGGAAAGCCAGGCCGGACGCCCGCATCCTGCTGCTCGACAACCACGACGACTTCGGCGGCCACGCCAAGCGCAACGAGTTCACCCACGAGGGCCGCACCTACATCGGCTACGGCGGCACGCAGTCCATCGACAGCCCGGCCCCTTACAGCGAGGTGTCGAAAGCCCTCGTTGCCGAGCTGGGCATCGACATGTCGCGGTATTCCAGAGCGCTCGACTCGGGCCTGTACAAGTCGCTCGGTCTGCGTTCGGCGTTCTTTTTCGACAAGGAGACTTATGGTGCCGATCGCCTCGTCTCCGGCGATGTCGGTGACGAGCGTTTCCTGGCCGACGCACCGGTAGGCGATACCGTGCGGCGCGATCTCAAGCGGCTGCTCACCGAGCGCTTCGATCCGATGCCGGGCCTCAGCCCGGCCGAGAAGAAGGCGCGTCTGGCCCGGATGAGTTACACCGACTTCGTGACCAAGGTCTGGAAACTCGATCCCGGCGTGTTACGGCTCTACCAGACGCGCACCCACAGCCTCTTCGGGGTGGGCGTGGACGCCGTGCCCGCGCAGGACGCGTTCGGCCTGGGTTTGCCGGGATTCGCCGGCATGGGGCTCGATGACCAGCCGCGCCCCGGGCAGAACTTCGATTCGATCCGGAACGCAGACGCTGAGCGTTATTACTTTCATTTTCCGGACGGCAACGCGACGATGGCTCGTCTCCTGGTGCGCCGGCTGATCCCTGATGCCATCCCGGGGTCAACCCTGGACGATGTGGTGACGGCACGGGCGGACTACGCGAAGCTGGATGTCGCGGGGGCACCGGTCAGGATTCGCCTAAGCAGCCCCGTGATGCGGGTGCGCCACATGGGTGCAGCAGGTCAGCGCGTGGAAGTGACCTACGCACCGTCCGGCCCCCAAGGCCTCACGTCCCCGGGACCTCGAGTGCTCAAGACCGTGTCGGCGCGGTCGGTGGTGTTGGCGTGCTGGCATACGGTGATTCCGTCGATGTGCCCCGAACTCCCGGCCGCTCAGAAGACCGCGCTCAACTACGCGATCAAGGTGCCGCTGGTGTACACGAACGTATTCATCCGGTCGTGGACGGCCTTTCAGAAGCTGGGCGTGCAGCGCATCTCCACCCCCGGGTTCTGGCACACCTCGGTCGGCCTCGATTTCCCGGTCAGCCTCGGGTCCTACAAGCATCAGACCAACCCGGCGGAGCCGATCGTGTTGCACCTGTCGAAGGCGGCGTGCCGTCCCGGCCTTCCGACCCGTCACCAGCACCGCGCCGGCCGCTGGGAGTTGCTCTCGACCTCGTTCGCGACCATCGAACGGAGCATTCGCGACCAGCTGGGCCGCGCGTTAGGCGGTGGCGGCTTCGACCCGGCGGCCGACATTCTCGGCATCACCGTTAACCGCTGGCCGCACGGCTACGCCTACCAATACAACTCGCTGGCCGACGACTTCTGGTTGAACGGCGGCGAGCCGCCGTGCGTGGTCGCGCGCCGGCCGCACGGACGCGTTGCCATTGCCAACGCCGATGCCGCCGCGTACTCATACACGGACGCCGCCATCGACCAGGCGCACCGCGCGGTACAGGAACTCCTGGCCTAGCCCGGACTATTCATGAGGGAATCTGCTGCGACGTCCGATACCGCACCTCTGGCGGTCGTGCTCGCCACTCGTCTCCTCACCGTATGTCCAATACGGTTGCGTCGCTCGTCACTGCGCTTGACCGCCATAGGCACGGTCTCGAACGTCTCGCGACGATTCCTCATGAATAATCCGGGCTAGGTGTCAGACGCACCGCGAATCCCGAGAACGCTCGGCCTGACCGACCTTGTCCTGCTCGGCACCGTGGCCATTGTCAACGTCAACACCGTGCCGCCGGTGGCGCGCTTTGGGCGGGCCACCCTACTGTTGTGGGTGGTGGCCTTCGCGGCGTTCTTCGTCCCCGAAGCGATCGCGGTGATGGCTCTGTCGCGCCGGTACCCGGGCGAAGGCGGAGTGTACCTGTGGGCCCGCCGCCACTTCGGCGAGATTCACGGGTTCGTTTCCGGCTGGTGTTACTGGACCAACAACCTGTTCTACGTGCCTGTCCTGCTCGTGTATCTGGCGGGCGTCGTCGCTTTTGCCGGGGGTGCCCGCACCGCCTCGCTGGTCGACGACAAATGGTTCGTCGGAACCATCGCGTTTGGATGGCTGGCCATCATCACCGCCGCCAATGTCCGGGGAATGGGCATCGGCAAGTGGATCAACAATATCGGCGGCCTCGGCGGTGGGGCGACGGTCGTGATGCTGGTGGTCGCGGCGATAGTGGCGCGCTCCGAGGGCGTGGCGGCCACGCCCACTGCGGTCGCGGGATCGGCGCTCGACATGGCGGGCGGGCTCGGCGTGATGTGCTTTGCCTTCATCGGCATCGAGCTGGCCTCGACCATGTCGGATGAGATCAAGAATCCGGAGCGCGACATCAAGCGCTCGATCGTGATCGTGGGGGCCATAGCGATCGTGTCGTACCTGGTGGTCACGGACGCTTTGCTGGCCCTGGTGCCTTCGGGGGACCTGGGCGCGATCCAGGGGGTGATGCAAGCGGTGTCCCGCGGCGCCGAGGCGGCCGGGGCGGGCTGGCTGGTGGCGCCCATTGCGGTGGTGATGGCGATCTCGATCGGCGGCGCGGCCTCGGCCTGGTTCGCGGGTCCCGCGCGGATCCTGTTCGTGGCCGGACTCGACCGCGCGTTGCCAAAGGCGTTGGGGCGCGTGCACCCGCGTTGGGGCTCACCGTACGTCGCGCTCATCACCTGCTCAGTACTCTCCGCTGCGCTCACCGCCCTGTCGTTGACCGGATCGACGGTGGCCGAGGCCTACCAGGTGCTGCTCCGGGCTACCGTCGTCCTCAACCTCGTGCCCTTCGTGTATACGTTCCTCGCGCTCCTAACCCTCGATACCGCGCGCGTATTCGAGCGCGTCGCCGGGGCGGTGGGTGCGATGGTCACGGTTTTCGGGATGCTGGCGGCCTTTCTGCCGGGCGACGACGTGACCAGCGTCGCCATCTTCGAGTTGAAGATGGCCGCCGGTGTGGGCGCGCCGATGGCGATCGGGCTATGGCTGTACGGGCGGGCGCGCATCGCCTGAGAACGCCGTTCTTATTTGACCGATTCGCCGCGATGGCCCCGGAACGCTTCAGCGTCCGTTCGAGTGTGAGTAGATCTCCATAGCCATGAACACAGATACATAACCAGCGAGGCGCGCGCTCCGCGTCGATCCGCTCACTGCCCTCCGCCGCGACTACATCCGACCGGTTGAGGAAATACCGAGGTTTGCCTCAGTTGGGACGATCTCCCCGTGGGCAGAACTAAGCCGCCTTCCTCTTCAACGGCCGGAAATGGAGCTCCAGACCAAGAGCCTTCGCAATCCTGGCCACAGTGGCGAAACTCGGATTCCCCTCACGTGAGAGCGCTTTGTAAAGCCCCTCGCGAGTGACTCCGGCGTCGCGTGCAAGCTGACTCATGTTGCGACGCGCCCGCGCCACGGCGCCTAGCGCATGAGCGAGCAGCGCGGGATTGTCGGCAGCCTCCTCCATCACGGCGTCTAGGTAGAGCGCGATGTCCTTTTCGCTCTTGATGTAGTCCGCTGCGTCGAAGTGTCTCCAGGTCGTTCTTGTCTGCTTCCGCGCCATGTCTTAGCCCTCGAACTCTCGAGCCAGGTTCCTGGCCCGTTCGATGTCCTTTCGCTGCGTCGATTTGTCGCCACCGCATAGAAGCAGTACGACCACGGCGCCTCGCTGCGCGAAGTACACGCACATAGCCGGGCCCGCAGTGGATCCGCATCTCTGAGACCCCTCCTCCCACCGGCTTCGCGTCGCCGAGATTGCCGAAGGCCAATCGCAAGATGCGCGCGTTGATGCGCGCGCGTGCCTTGGGATCCCGGAGCGCACGAAGCCAGCGATCGAAGACGCTGCTCCTGATGACGGTGACGACTTGTGAACCATAGTTCACAGACATGGGTAAGGTCAACCGTAGTTCACGTGGAGTCCGGTTCGGGACCGCTTGTCCACGAAACACGGGTGTCCACGCCGCGTGGACACGTCGAGATCGTGGACAGCGG
>JANLWV010000227.1:0-2571 GCA_031364765.1 Vicinamibacteria bacterium | reverse complement strand
CATGACGCCCGAGGCATCGAGGGTCACCAGGCCCTCGCTGCTGCGCGACGTGATGCGCGCCGGCACCACGGCCTCAACCCCCACGACCCGGGCGGCTTCGACCGAGGCAGGGCGCGAGAACACCTCGGCGATCGGGCCTTGCTGAAGTACCCGTCCCTCGCCGATCAGGGCCACGTCATCGCCCAGCGACAACGCCTCGGCGCGGTCGTGAGTCACGAGGACAGTGGGCAGAGACACCGCGCGAAGGAACCGCCCCAGATCGCGGCGCAGTGCCTCGCGTGCGGCGGCGTCGAGGGCGGAGAGCGGCTCGTCGAGAAGCAGGATCTGCGGCCGGGCCGCCACCGCTCTCGCCAGCGCCACGCGCTGTTTTTGACCACCGGACAACTCGTGGGGATAACGCTCCGAAAGATCGGCTACCCCGACGAGTTTCAGGATCTCGGCGACCCGATGGGCGCGCTCCGCGGCCGGCACGCCGAAACCCGTGTTCTCGCCCACGCTCAGGTGAGGAAAGAGCGCGGGATCCTGGGTCACATAACCGACGCGGCGCTTCTGCGTGGGCAGATCGGTGTCCTTGTCGCCGTCGAACCAGATCGTGTCTCCGAACTGAATCGTGCCCCGATCGGGTCGGTCGAGACCGGCCAGCATCCGCAAAAGCGTTGTCTTGCCGGAGCCGGAAGGACCAAACAGCACCGTGGTGCCGGTCGGGCGGAATGAAAGCTCAAACCGGAACGACGCCCCTCCCGGAAACGCCTTGGTGACGGCAATCAACGCTTTCGCGCTCCCGAGAGGACGAGGCCGCCCAGGAGATGGGAAGTGACGGCCAGAATGACGAGAGAGAGGAGCACGAGAACCAAAGACGTTCGAAACGCCGCCGTGTAGTCGAGAGCCTGGACGCTGTCATAGATCGCGATCGACGCGGTCCGAGTGACGCCCGGAATATTGCCGCCCACCATAAGCACCACCCCGAACTCGCCGAGGGTATGGGCGAAGCTCAAAATCAGGCCGGCCAGAACACCGCGCCGCGACAAGGGCAGGACGACCCGGAAAAACGCTTCCGCCCGTGAAGCGCCGAGGCAAAAGGCCGCCTCACGCAGCCGCACGTCCACCGCGGCAAAGGCGGTGGCGAAGGGTTGCACGGCGAAGGGCAGGCTGTACAGGATCGAAGCGACGAGTAGTCCTTCGAACGTGAAGACGAAGGTCTGGCCGGTGATCTGCTCGAGCGTCCGACCCAGGGGCGACCGGGGTCCCAGGGCGAGGAGCACGCAGAACCCGAGGACGGTCGGCGGAAGAACGAGGGGGAGTGCGACCACGGGCTCGATGACGAGGCGCAGGCGCGATTTCGTGAACGCGAGCCAGTATCCAAGCGGAAGACCGATGACAAGAAGCGCGATGGACGTGGCGGCGGCGAGGAGAACGCTGACCCGAAGGGCGACGAAATCCATGGTCGCGAACTACTGTTTTGGGAGGCCGAAGCCGTAGCGCTCGAGAATGCCCCGCCCGACCTCGCCGGTAACGAAGCCCTGGAACGTGCGTGCGGCCTCGATCGCCGAAGTCCGCCTGAGGATGACGCCGGCTTGATCGAGAGGGGGGTGAGCGCTCTCCGGAACCAGGGCGAAAACGAGGTCCGACGTCCTCGCCCTGGCGAGTGCCAAAGCCACGAGGCCCGCTTGAGCCGCACCCGTGTCCACGAACTGCGCCGCCTGCGAAACGCTATCGCCGAAGACGAGACGCGGGGCGACCAGATCGTAGACCTTCCAGGTTCGAAGCGCCGCCTCCGCCGCCCGTCCGTAGGGCGCATGCGCTGGATTCGCGATCGCGATCCGGCGAATCGCGACGCTTCGGAGCAGGTCCCCGAAGCCTTTGGGGTCGAGTCCCGAGTCCTTCCGGACCACGAGGGCGAGACGACCGACGGCGTAAGGGAACGGTTTTTCGGCGAGACCCTCGGCAAAGAGGCGTCGCGCGTACTCCGCGTCGGCGGAGAGGAAGATGTCGAACGGCGCCCCTTCTCGAACCTGGGCGAAAAAGTTTCCTGACGAGCCGTAGGTCGCTTCCACACCAACCGCCGGATGGAGGGCGCGGAAGCGGATCAGTGCTTCCTCGAGCGCAAACCGCAGATCAGAGGCCGCGGCGATCCGGATCGAGGCGGTTGTCGAGGTTTCTGCCGAAGCGGGCGCTTGAAAGACCGCGGTTAAAAGGAGCGCGCGAATAAGAGACCGGGGCATCATCTTCGAGTCTCGCAGAAGTCGCTTTGAGTTTGTGAAGCTGCGCTGGCGCAGGTTCCGGGGTTTGAGTTGACGGGGTAAGGTAGGGGTCGCATGATCCCCGCGCTCGTCCTCGTGGCTGCCCTTGCGGGCGAAGACGCCGTGATCCGCGCGGCCCGGGAGGAGTTCAACGCGGCCATCGTTCGGCGCGACCCGGATGCGATTGCGCGGCTCCTGGCGCCCGGGTATCACCTCGTCAGCGGCCGGAGCGATCAGTCGCATGGCGCTGAAACGGAGCGTGAGAAATGGGCGGCGCGTTTCGCGGCCGATCCGACCGTGGCCTACCGGCGGACGCCACGCGAGATCCGGG
>JANLWV010000214.1:0-5771 GCA_031364765.1 Vicinamibacteria bacterium | reverse complement strand
GTCGTCGAAGGCGTGTCGGGGAGCGGGCAGTTCTCGGGGTCCATGCACTTCAGCGTGTCGAACACGGGGTCGCTGGTCTACATACCCGGGCCCGTGAACGCGGCTTCAGCTCAGTGGGAACTGGGATTCGTCGACCGGAAGGGCGCGATCGAGCGACTCAAACTGCCCCGAGCGAGGTACGAACATCCACGCGTGTCTCCGGACGGAAAGAGCGTGGCCGTGGACATCGACGACGGCAAGGGAAGCGATGTATGGATCTACGAGCTCTCGGGCGCCCGCGCGATAAGGCGGTTGACTTTCGGGGGCCGCGACCAGCTCCCGGTCTGGTCTCCGGACTCGCGCCGCATCGCTTTTCAGTCCGGCCGCGAAAATGATGAGGCGATCTTCCTGCAGGCCGCCGATGGCTCCGGCAAGGCCGAACGCCTGACCAAGGCGGAAAGAGGCGGTGTTCGCTCTCCGGAATCGTGGTCGCCGGACGGCGTTCACCTGCTGTTCAGGGAGACAAAGGGGGCGGCGGTGTCGTTGTGGATCTACTCGTTTTCGGAAGCGAAGGCCGAGCCCTTTGGTGATGTGCGGTCGACCGAGCCCACCAACGCAGTGTTTTCACCGGATGGCCGCTGGGTGGCCTACTCGTCAACCGAGGGCGGACGACGCCTCTTCGTGCAACCGTTCCCCGCGACCGGCGCCAGGTACGAGATCGCGACCGACGCCATGTATCCCGTCTGGTCCGCGGACGGCAAGGAGTTACTTTGGAGCGGCGCCTCCGTGAGGGTTTCGACGAAGCCGAGTTTCACTTTTGGCAATCCCACAAAGGGACCTCTCACCGGGCTTCGGATGCCCGGGCCGGCGCTGCCGAGAAGCTGGGACATGACATCGGACGGAAGGTTTGTGGGCACGCTCAACCCCGCGGCGAACGCGGATGCGCCGGTCGCCGCTTCGTTCCGGGTCGTCCTCAACTGGTTCGAGGAACTGAAGGCACGCATGCCCGGCAAGCCCCGGTCATGAGTTCCGAACCGCTGCCCCCGACCGTGCGTTTCGGCCCGTTCGTGTTCGACCGGGCCACCCGGCAGTTGACCTGCGATGGCGCTTTGGTGCACCTGACCCCGAAGGCGTTCAACCTGCTGTCGCTGCTCATCGACGAGGCGCCGCGGGTGGTCGAAAAGGGGGAGCTGCATCGCCGCCTCTGGCCGGATAGCTTCGTATCCGATGCGACCCATTTGGGTCTGGTCAAGGAATTACGCCGGGCCCTCAAGGACGAAGGCCTTGGCGGGATGATCCGGACCGCGCACGGCGTCGGCTATGCCTTCGCGGCGCCCCTGCAGAAGGTCCCTTCAGGCGCGCGCTCTCCCCTCGCCTGGGTGATGGTCGGATCCAGCGTGGTACCGCTCCAGGAAGGCGAGAACCTCATCGGTCGCGACGAGGCGTGCACGGTTCGCGTGGAGTTGCCCAGCATCTCGCGCCGGCACGCGCGGATCGTGGTCACCGGACGCGAGGCCACCATCGAGGATCTCGAGAGCAGGAACGGGACGAAGATCGGCGGCCGGGCGGTCACGCGACCGACCGCGCTGCGCGAGGCCGACCGCATCCAGGTAGGAGATGCCGCCTTGACCTTCCACGTTTCGATGACGACGCCCCCGAAAGAGACGCTGCCGAACCGCTAGGCGAAGAAGGAGGATCAGCGCAGACGCTTCAGGTCGGCCTCGGCGGCGATGAAGGCCAGTGCAGGCCATGCGCTGGTGGAGATGGCCTTCTCGAAGCGGGTCTTTGCTTCCGCGAGACGTCCCTCACAGAGGTGAAAGTTGCCGATGCCGTACGCGAGGGTCGTCAACTGGATGTCGTCGAGATTTCCTTCGAGCAGATCCTCCTCTTTCTTGAGCCCCTTGTAGAAAAGGAGGCGGTTGAAGTACAGCCGGGTGTTGCCTTCGACCTTCAGAGCCGGGGTTACGCGTTCCAGCAGCGCCTCCGCCTCCTTGTCCTGCTTGGCCCGGCGCAGGCTCATGTATTGCCAGTCGACGCCGCCGATGCCGGTCTCGAAGGTTGCCGCGAGCGAGACATTCCTCTCGAAAGCCGCCGCGGCTCCGGCGAAGTCGCCGTCGACGTAGCGCAACACGCCCAGGTAGTACCAGGCGCCCGTGAGCTTCGGGTCGAGTTTCACCGCCTGCTCGAGATCGGGCCGCGCCTTCTTGAACTCGCGGATCGAGAGATAACGATGCCCGCGCTGCTGGTGCAACAGGGGCTTGCCGGGAGCGCGGGCAAAGGCGCGGTCGTAGACCGCGATCGAGGCCTTGTGGTTCCACACCGTGGCGTAGGCGTCACCGAGCGCGATGAGGAGATCGAGGTTCCTGGGATCGGCCTCGAGCTTCTTCTGGGCCTCGGCCACGAGGTTCTTCTCGTCCACCTGAGAGGAATACTTGCTTCCCGAGCCCGAGACGTACTGGACCTCCTGCGCGCCCAGCGGCACGGCTATAGCGACCAGGAGCGAGGCTCCGCCCCAACCCAGCTTTCTCATCTTCTTCATCCCTTGTTCCTCAGCGTTCCAAGTCTGTCACATCGGATTCGCGTCTGTCGCCGAGACCAGCCCGCTTCCCCCGAAAATCCCCCAGGTTTCCCCCGGCATTCCCCGGACTTCGAGACGGTCTGGCTCCGATACTCCTTGCGTCATAAACCACTTCTTTAGGAGGAAGTCATGAAGGAACGAACTATCAGGTCCGGGATTCTCGCGGCGTTTGGATTCGCCGCACTCATCCCCATCAGCGTGGCGGCGGACACCGGTGCGGCCGCACTCGGAGAATGCACCGCATGGCCGGGCGCGGTCACCATTTCTGGCGTCGGTTTCTCCCGTCCCGAGAGCGCCACCTGGGACTCGGTGAGCGGATTCTGGTATCTGTCCAACCAGGGCACGCAGGCCGGCGCCACCGATGGCTTCATCAGCAGGATCGACCGAAACGGCGCCCTCGCCCAGTTGAAGTGGGTGTCCGGACTCGGCAATCCATCCGGGATGCGCATTCTCGACGGCGTGCTTTACGTGGCGGACCCCCTCTACACCCCCGGGGATTCGACCACCACGGGCAATGCGATCCTGGCCATCGACATCGCTACCGGGAGAATCGTTCGGACGTACGCCCTGGCCACCAGCCTGATGAACTCCGCCAACCGGGGCATCAACGATCTCGTGGTTGACCGCGCGACCCATGCCATCTACGTCACCGTCTTCAGTACCACCGACGGTCAGGGCGAGACCATCTTGAAGGTGCCCATGTTCGGCAACGGCAGCGACGCCACTCGGTTCGTGGCGGCGGGAACGCTGGACCAGCCCGGACCGACCGGACGTCGGCCGAACGGCCTGCTCCTTTACCAGGGCGGCCTCATAGTGATCAATGGCGAAGGCAATTTCAGGAACGTGGACCTCCACACCGGCTCGGTCGAGCTGCTCGGCTCCACCTCCTTCGTCCCGCCGTCGGGGACTCCCATCCTGGACGGTCTCGAACGGGACGGCAACGGCCTTCTGTTCACCCAACACGGTCTGGCCGGGGACGCAACCTTCGGCGACTATTTGGCCCTGATCCGATTCTCAAAGAACAGGTCGGGGAGTGCCTACTGGAACGCGGAGGGCGCATTCTGGGATCTGTCCAACCCGGACCAGCAGGAAGAGAAGCTGTGCACCCTGGCCGGGCAGGGCGCCGCGGATATCGGTTTCGATCCCGGGCGCCGCATGGTGGCGATTCCGCATCTGTTCGGGGACAAGATCACCTTCATCACCCTCCGCCGCTGACCACGAGGGCGCTCAGCCCGCCTGTGCTGCCTGTTTGGATGACAGGGTCCACCGCTTCGCCACTCCGATGTCGGCCCAGGTTCGCCCGGCGGAGGAGGCGGTGGACGCTAGAGCGAGACACCGGCTCGCGGCGGCGGCCTGGATGAAGGCGCGGATCACCGGCGCGGTCACATCCGGAAGACGCCGAAGCGGGTTTCTGGAATCGGGGCGTTCAGCGCGGCCGAGATGCCCAGGCCCAAAACCATCCGCGTGTCGCGCGGCCTTATCACACCGTCGTCCCACAGGCGCGCGGTCGAGAAGTAGGGGCTGCCTTCCTCCTCATACTTGGCCAGGGTGGGCCCCTTGATGGCGTCGATTTCCTCGGCGCTCATCGTGCCTCCGGCGCGCGCCGTCTGATCGACCTTCACCTGGGCCAGGACCGAGGCCGCCTGTTCGCCGCCCATGACGGAGATGCGGGCGTTCGGCCACATCCATAGCTGACGCGGCGAATAGGCGCGCCCGCACATGCCATAGTTTCCCGCGCCGAAGCTGCCGCCGATGATCACCGTGAACTTGGGCACCGCCGCGTTGGCCACCGCGTGGACCATCTTGGCCCCGTCTTTCGCGATGCCGCGCTGCTCGTATTCCTTGCCGACCATGAAGCCGGTGATGTTCTGGAGGAAGACGAGGGGGATCTTTCGGGCGCAGGCGAGCTCGATGAAGTGCGTGGCCTTGAGCGCGCTCTCCGAGAACAGCACACCGTTGCTGGCCAGAATGGCCACCGGGAAGCCCAGGATCCGCGCGAAGCCGGTCACCAGTGTGGTTCCATAGAGCGCCTTGAATTCGTCGAACCGGCTGCCGTCCACAATCCGCGCGATCACCTCGCGGACGTCGTACGATTTCCGCGAATTAATGGGAATCACGCCGCCCAGCTCGGCCGGATCGAACGCGGGATCTTCGGGAGACGTGACGTCCCAGGGGATCTCCTTGCGCGAGGTCAGGGTGGCGACGATGTCCCGGGCTTTGGTGAGCGCTTCGTTCTCGTTGAGCGCGTAGTGGTCCGCCACGCCGGAGATGCGGGCATGAACATCCGCGCCACCGAGATCCTCGGCTGTCACTTCCTCGCCAGTCGCCGCCTTCACGAGTGGAGGCCCGGCGAGAAAGATCGTGCCCTGGCCCTTCACGATGATGGTCTCGTCGCTCATCGCGGGCACGTACGCGCCGCCGGCCGTGCACGAGCCAAGAACCACCGCCACCTGGGGAAAGCCGAGGGCGCTCATCCGCGCCTGATTGAAGAAGATGCGGCCGAAGTGATCGCGATCGGGGAAGACTTCGGACTGAAGCGGCAGAAACGCGCCGCCGGAGTCAACAAGGTAGACGCAGGGAAGCGAGTTCTGCTGCGCGATCTCCTGCGCGCGCAGATGCTTCTTCACGGTGAGGGGGAAGTACGTCCCGCCCTTCACCGACGCATCGTTCGCGATGATCATGACTTCGCGGCCCGAGACACGGCCGACGCCGGTTACGATCCCGGCACTGGGCGCGCCGCCATCGTAGAGGCCATGGGCGGCGAGCGCGCCCACCTCGAGAAAAGGAGAGCCCTCGTCGAGGAGGAGGTCGATCCGCTCGCGCACCGGAAGCTTCCCCTGTTCGCGTTGGCGCTTCTGCGCGCCCTCGCCGCCGCCAGCACGCGCAACGCCAAGCGCCTTCGCAAGTTCAGCTTCCAGCCCGTTCATGCGCGCAAGATTTCTGGCGAAGTCGGAGGACTCGGTGTCGATTCGGGACGGGAGGACACTCATACGCGACACAGTATGCCAGCCCTGCGGTTTGGACGGCACGTCGTTGACCTCGCGAGCGCCCGCCGCGTAGCCTGAAGGCGTGAGGTTGCCTTTGCCTAGGGTTCGCGCGAAGCACTCGACCCGCCGCAAGTCCGGCGGTGGTGCGCCCCCGTGGGCATCCTGGTCCGACGAGCGCCTGCTCGAGCTGCGAATGTGCGACCTCGGCCTTCGCATCGAAGGCACCG
>JANLWV010000210.1:0-3573 GCA_031364765.1 Vicinamibacteria bacterium | reverse complement strand
GACGAAAAAGGGTCCCTATGTGGATGAGCGTCTGTGGAAGCGCGTCCTGCGCCAGAAGCAGACGAACAACCGCGAGCCCCTGAAGACCTGGCGCCGCGAGTGCACGGTCATCCCGGACTTCGTGGGCCACACGTTCTCGGTCCACAACGGCAAGACGTTCCTCCGCGTGTTCGTGACGGAGGAGATGGTCGGACACAAGCTCGGCGAGTTCTCGCCGACCCGCACGTTCAAGAGCCACTCTTCGAAGGTCGAGAAGGTCGCCAAGACCGCCGCGGCCGCCGCACCTAAGGCATAACGAACATGCTCGAAGTCAAAGCTGAAGCCAAGTACATCCGCACCTCGGCCCAGAAGACGGGCCTCGTGCTCGCGACCATTCGCGGCAAGTCCGTGAGCGACGCCATCGCCACCCTCCAGTTCTCCGAGAAGAAGGTGGCGAAGAGCGTCGAGAAGGTGCTCCGTTCCGCGATCGCGAACGCGACGCAGGAGGCCGAGCGCGTGCAGCAGCGCCGTCTGGACGAAGAGGATCTGGTGGTTTCGCAGGCTTATGCGAACCAGGGTCCCTCGTTCAAGCGCGTTCGTCCCGCGCCCATGGGGCGCGCCTACCAAACGATCAAGCGCACCACCCACATTGTTGTCCATCTGGCGGAAAAGGAATAACGCTCACCATGGGTCAAAAAGTTCACCCCACGGGCCTGAGGCTCGGATACAACAAGCCCTGGCGCAGCCGCTGGTTCGCTGCGGCCGACTACGCGAAGCTGCTTCACGAGGATCTGAAGCTCAAGAAGGACCTCAAGGCCCGCTTCCAGCACGCCGGAGTCGCGAAGATTGAAGTCGAGCGCGCCACCAACAAGCTGAAGGTCGGCATCTTCACCTCGCGTCCCGGCATCATCATCGGGAAGAAAGGGCAGGAAGTCGAGAAGCTCAAGCAAGAGCTTCAGAAGAGCACCGGCAAGGAGGTCTTCATCAACATCCAGGAGATACTGAAGCCGGAGCTCGACGCCCAGCTTGTTTCCGAGTCGGTTTCGGGCCAGCTCGAGAAGCGCATTGCCTTCCGTCGCGCCATGCGCAAGGCCGTCGAGTCCGCCCTCCGTTTCGGGGCCAAGGGAATCAAAATCCGCGTTTCGGGCCGGTTGAACGGCGCGGAAATCGCGCGGTCCGAATGGTACCTTCACGGCCAGTTGCCGCTGCACACCATCCGCGCCGACATCGACTACGGTTTTTCGGAAGCGAAGACCACGTACGGCCGTATCGGCGTGAAGTGCTGGATCTACAACGGCGAATCAGAGCCGGTTTCGGCGCGCAGTCGCAATCTGGCCCAGGCGGGCTCGACTCTCGGAGCAGGAGTCTAAGACCATGCTGATGCCCAAGAAGGTGAAGTTCCGCAAGCAGCAGCGCGGGAAGCGTCGGGGCATGGCCTGGTCCGGGAGCGACGTTTCGTTCGGCGACTACGGCCTCAAGTCCACGGAAGTCGCGTGGGTGACCGACCGTCAGATCGAGGCCGCCCGCATCGCCATCTCGCGTCATGTCAAACGCGAGGGCCGCATGTGGATTCGCATCTTCCCCGACAAGCCGATCACGAAAAAGCCGCAGGAAACCCGGATGGGTAAAGGCAAGGGCGCGCCCGAGCAGTGGGTGGCGGTGGTCAGGCCCGGACGCGTTCTCTATGAGATGGAAGGCGTGACTGAGGAGATGGCGAAAGAGGCATTCCGGCTCGCCGCCCACAAGCTCCCGGTGAAGACAAAGTTCGTCCGCCGCTTCGAGATGGAAGTGACGAGGTGATTGGCCAGTGAAACTCGAGAAACTTAGAGACATGGCGCCTGAGGGTCTGACCTCCCTGGAGCGCGAACAGCGCGAACGGATCTTCAAACTGCGCTTTCAGCACTCGATGGGTCAGCTCGAGAGCTCGGCCTCCGCTCGCACCGCCAAGCGCGATCTCGCCCGGACGCTCACCATCGCCGCTCAGAAGCGTCGCGCTGCCAAAGCCTGAAGGAACGCGCAGCCTTACAAGGAAAGAACAACGTCATGACCGTCCCAGTTGAGCCAAGCGTCCCCGCCGAGAAAGCGCGGCGGCAGAATACGAAGGTGGGTGTCGTCATCTCCGACAAGATGGAGAAGACGCGCACGGTCGCGGTTCAGCGGTCCGTCCGTCATCCCTTTTACAAGAAGATCATCCGCCGGACGTCCAAGTTCCACGCGCACGATGAGAAGAACATCTCGCGCGAGGGCGACACCGTGAAGATCGTCGAAACCCGTCCGCTCTCGAAGTTGAAGCGGTGGCGGCTGGTCGAAGTCATCGGCAAGGCCAAGGCCACGGCCTAAGGGCCCTTCACCACCAAGCCACGACCTCAAGGAGAAACCAACCATGATTCAAATGCGGACCGTTCTGGATGTCGCCGACAACTCGGGAGCGCGAAAGATCTCGTGCATTCTGCCCGTGGGCAACTCGACCGGGCGCTACGCGGGCCTTGGCGACATCATCACCGCGAATGTGAAGGAGTCGACGCCCGAGGCCCCCGAAAACGTCAAAAAGGGCAAGGTCGTGAAGGCCGTGATTGTTCGCTGCAAGAAGGAGCAGCGCCGGAAGGACGGCTCCTACATTCGTTTTGACCGGAACGCGGCGGTTCTCATCAAAGAAGACAACGAACCCGTGGGAACGCGTGTTTTTGGACCGGTGGCCCGCGAGCTCCGCGACCGCAAGTTCATGAAGATCGTTTCCCTCGCCCCCGAGGTTCTCTAAGCCCCTAAGCCCAAGGAAGGCCGCAGGCTCAAACAAAAAAACTATGGCATTCAGGTTTTCCCGCAAGAACGGCCCGAGGAAGATGGACAAGATCCGCCTTCGCAAGGGTGACCTTGTCGAGGTTCTCACCGGCAAAGACCGGAAGAAGCGCGGCAAGATTCTCGAAGTGAATCGCGCCACCGGTCGGATCATCGTCCAGGGTGTCTCCATGATGAAGCGCCACACCAGGCCCAACCCCCAGCGCAACATCAAGGGCGGCATCGCCGAGCGCGAAGGGTCGGTGCACGCGTCGAACGTGATGGTGGTCTCCTCCGAGAACAACAAGCGTTCCCGCCTCGGCTCAAAAGTCGTGGACGGCAAACGGGTCCGCGTGGCCATCAAAACCGGGGAGGTGCTCGACAAATGACCGCGAGACTGAAGGAAGCCTTCACCAAGACCCTCGTTCCCCACCTCATGAAGGAAGGCGGCTACACGAACGTGATGGCGGTCCCCCGTCTCAAAAGCGTGGTTCTGAACATGGGGGTGGGTGAAGCCACCCAGAACATCAAGGTTCTCGACGCCGCCGCCGAGGAACTGGGGCGCATCGTGGGCCAGAAGCCGGCTATCCGAAGGGCCAAGAAGGCGATCGCCGCCTTCAAGGTGCGCGAAGGCATGCCCATCGCCGCCACCGTGACGTTGCGGGGCGACCGGATGTACGAGTTCGTGGACCGCCTGTTCAACATCGCCCTGCCTCGCGTCCGGGACTTCCGCGGCCTTTCGAACAATGCGTTCGACGGACGGGGGAACTACACCCTGGGCCTCAAAGACCAGATCATTTTTCCGGAGATCGACTACGC
>JANLWV010000167.1:0-5782 GCA_031364765.1 Vicinamibacteria bacterium | reverse complement strand
CATGACGTCTACACCGCGACGACCCCACTCGGCGAAGGGTTCGAGGTTGGTTCGGTCCGCGGCTGGCGCGGTCTTCGCGAGTTTGAAGTCGCCGGTGTGCAGGACGGCGAGACCGTGGCACTCGATCACGAAAGCGACGGCGCCGGGTGTGCTGTGAGCCACGGGGAGGGAATGGATCCGAAACGGTCCGGCCTCAATCGGCGTTCCGGGTTCGATGGTCCGCAGGTCGGCCTCGACGCCGGCCTCGATGAGACCACGCTGCGCGAGACCGAGGGTGAACGGCGTGCCGTAAACGGGGGCGGGCGACCACTCGAGGGCCTGGGCCAGCGAACCGATGTGGTCCTCGTGCCCGTGGGTCAGCATGACGGCCCGCATCCGGCCCGCGCCGAGGTGCTTGTAGTCCGGGACCATCCGTTCGACGCCGTTCTCCCATTCCGGGAACATCTGGCCGGCATCGATCAGCAGGCGATCCTCGCCTGTCTGAAGGAGGAGCGAGTTCATGCCGAACTCGCCCAAGCCCCCAATCGGGGTGATTCGGAGATCGGTGCTCAAGGGTCCTTAGGTGACGTCTGCGGCCGTCGGCAGAACTTCAGCCAGCCGGACGAACTCGGAGACCGTAAGTGTTTCAGCACGACGGACTTCTGAGATTCCAACTAACTTAAAGTAATGCTTGAGGTCAGGATACCTAAGTCTAAGGTTATTTTCAATCGTTCGGCGTCTTTGGGTGAAAGACAGCCGGACCAGGGTTTCGAGAGCGGGGATGCTCTGGACCTGGTGACGGGGGCCGATGAGAAACTGGCAACGGATGACCGCCGAATCGACCTTGGGAGGAGGAGAGAAATCACCTGGCCTGAGTCGCTGGACAATCGACACATTGGCCCAAAGAGCGTAGAAAACCGAGAGGATCCCGTAGGCCTTTGAGCCCGGGGGTGAAGCGACCCGTTCCGCGACCTCCTTCTGAAGCATCAGATGAGCGTCGGTGAAGTGATCGCGATGGTCGAGGAAACGACGCAGCAGCGGGCTCGAAATCGCATAGGGGAGATTGCCGGCGATCCGCGAGCCCCTGGGTACGAGGGCTCGATAGTCCATCTCCAGCGCGTCGCCTTGAATGACGGTCACGTTTGCCGGAACCTGGCCTCGGAGTTGATCGACCAGCCGTGGGTCGATCTCGATGGCCGTGACCGACTTGCAGCGACTGGCCAGGATGGACGTAATAGCGAGCGCGCCCGGGCCGATTTCGAGGAATGTCTCCTCCGGCCGAGGGTCGATGAGGTGAACCAGTTCGCGGGCAGGCTCGTGGCGTAGGAAGTGCTGGCCAAAAGGGCGGGGCATGGAACGGCAGACGTTACGTTCCGCGCATGGACGGAGGGAAAGAGTCCCGGGGTTTCACCCGGGGCTTGAAGCGCCTGCTAAACGAGCTAGAACGAAAACTTGCCGCTCAAGGTCAGGGAACGGTTGCCCCAGTTGTTGAGGTTCCGGCCGAAGTCGGCGTTCGACATGCTCGTGGTTGGGACGCGGTAGTCGTCCTGGTTAAAGACGTTGAGCGCATCGACACGGACGTTCAGCCGCTTGGTGCGGATGAAGAAGTTCTTGGCCAGCGAGAGGTCGGTGTTGACGGTGCGCGCCGCGCGATGAGCCGTCTTCTCTCCGTTGCCGTTTCCGAGACTGAAGGGCAGGACCGCGCCGTTCGAACCGCGGGGCACCGTGTAGAAGCCGTTGTTGGTGAAGTTCCTGTGTTCCGCATCCCAATCGAACGAGCCCGAGCCGGTGAGGTTCGGGCGATCGCCCCCGGCTGACCCGTTTCCGTTCGTGTCCTGGCCGGTGACGACCGTGAATGGCTGTCCTGACTGCAAAGACGTCACCCCCGCCAATTGCCAGCCGCCGACGAGGTGCTTCAGGAGTCCCGACTTCGGACCCGGGATCTCCCAGATGTAGTTCACCACGACGCGATGGGTCCGGTCGAACACCGAGAGCGCGTACTCGGACGAAATGTCGAAGTAATCCTGCGGGACCTGCGAAGCGCTGTTGGTGATATCGGCCACGCCCAGAGACTCGTCGTTGTTGCTCTTCAGCCGGGAGAGCGTGTATGAGACGCCGCCTTGAATGCCGTGAGACATCTTCTTGTTCACCTGCACGAACAACGCGTGATACTGGGACCTGGCCTCGGCGTCGTTGCCGCCTGGGCCGATGTCGGTGGGAATCCGGGTCCGGGAACCGAACTGCGGAAACAGGCGCCGCTGCTGAGCGGTGGGAATCGCAAGCTGATTGCCGGTGGAGGCCACGAGGGCCGCCTGGGCGGGAGTGAGGATGGCCGGATTCGCCTGCTGCTGGTTGACTCCCTGACGGCCCGTGCTTCCGGTGTAGCCCAGTTGGACCACGAAATCGCGGCCCACTTCGCGCTGCATTGAGGCGCTGTAGAAGTGCGTCAGGGGGTGTTGCGCGTTCTCGTCGGCGTTGACGTACCCGGCAAGAGGATTGAAGGTCGCGGCGCCGCTCGCCGTGGTCTTGTTAGGGTAGACATCGAGAGCGTTGTTCTGCGTCACCACAACGACGCGTGGGAAGTTGGAGGCGTTGACGGTGAGCAGGTTATAGAAGAGAACGTCGTAGCCGATGCCGTACCCGCCGCGGATCGACGTCTTGCCATCGCCGAAGAACCCGCCCGAACGCGGGCTCCAGACAAAGCTGACCCGCGGAGCGATGTTGTTCTTGTCCTTCTTCACCGGGGGCGGCACCAACGCGCCGAGGCTGGCGGTGTCCTCGGCTCCGAAGAAACCAAGGGGAACCGTGGACAGTTCGTAGCGCACGCCGATGTTGAGAGTCAGATCGGGGTTCACCCGGAAGTCGTCCTGAGCGTAGAAGAATGTCTGCCACTGTTTCGCCAGGAAACTCGCGGTTTGAAGGGCCTGGTTGTAGGTGGTGGCCAGGTTGTTCATGTAGTTCTGAAGACTTCCGAAAGTGAACGTTCCCTTGGAGTCGAACGCCGCCTGGTTGTCGAGCTTGTTGTACCGCACGTCGGCGCCGAACTTGAAGGCGTGTCGACCGCGCAGGAGAGAGGTCGTGTTGGTGAACTGGAAGGAGTTTTGTAATCGCCCCTGGGGGAAGTTCGACAGACCGCCGATCGAAAAGAGGCCGGTGATGGCGGCGGAAGGAGAGGTCTGGTCATTCTCCGGGAACTGCAGATCCCGTCTCACGAATGACGCGCGGAACTCGTTCAGGGAGTTCGGGCCAAAGATGTGAGTGTGGGAGATGGCCGAATTGTGATCCCTGGTTGAGGTATTCGCCGCGAACAGGTCACCAAACTGCGTGTTGCTGTTGTTGTTCAGGGTGTCCGGCTTGTTGAGCGAATAACGCAGCGTCACGGTGTCCTTATCGCTGATTTGATGATCCAGTCGCCCGGTGAACTTGTAGGTGGTGTTGTTGGTGAACCGGCCGAAGTTCGCCTGGGCCGTCTCGATGGCCACACCGTTCACCGTCTGATTCGCGACGCTGCGGAATACCGGATTCTTGGAATAGAGCCCCTGCAGGAAGGAGATGCGCTGAAGAACGGCCTGGCGGCTGGCCGCGGTCTGGCCGTCTCGCAGAGCGACATTCTGCAACGCGGCGTAGCCGGCCGCAGTGGGGATGCGGACGGTGGCGCCAAGGGTTTCGCCGGTTCGGTTGGAGTCTCGCTGGAAGAGGGCGAAGAAAAACGTCTTGTTCTTCACCAGAGGTCCGCCGAGCGAAGCGCCCGCCTGATGGCGGACGAACTTCGTCGGATCCTGGAGGCCGCTGGCCTTCTCCAGGTTGTCGCGAGCGCTCAAGCCAGCCGAACGGTAGTAATCCCACGCTTCGCCCCTGAAGCGATTCGTGCCCGAGCGGGTGATGACGTTAATCTGAGCCCCCGAGTTTCGACCGAACTCGGCGCTGAAACTGACGGTCTGGCTTGAGAATTCGGCAACTTCTTCGGGGAGGACCGGAGTGGTTATTACCGTCACCGACAGGTCGTTGTTGTCGGTGCCGTCGATCATGAAGTTGTTGTTGCGCGCGCGGTTCCCATTAGCCGAAATGCCGGTGGAACCCGGGGCGGTGAACGTGTTCGGTCCCAGGAGGGCCAGGTTGTTGATGTTGCGGCCTGCGGACAGAGGCAATTCAACGGCCTGCCTGGCGGTCGCGGTGACGGCCAGGTTGGGATTCGTCTTGTTGAATTCGATCTCGCCCGCCACGTCTTGGACCACGATGGTGTCCGTCATGCCGCCCACCTTGAGTTCGGCGCTGAAGCTGGTCTCCTGGCTTGTGACCACCGGGACACCCTTGCGCTCCAATCGCCGGAAACCGGAGATCTCGACGGCTACGCTGTAGGTGCCGGGCTCAAGCGCGGGGGCACGATAAAAACCGACGGTGTTCGTTGCCACGGTGCGCGTGATGCCGGTCGCTTCGTTGGTGATCGTGACGGTCACGCCTGGAAGCACTCCGCCCGTATCGTCTCGGACCGTTCCGCCGAGGCTGCCGCGGGTCATCTGAGCCTGGGCCAGACTGGCCAGGCCCGCCATTGTTAAAGCCGCCGCGATTCGCGACAGAACTCGTGTCCACTTGTTCATGTGATCCTCCTGAGAGTTGAGAAATATTCCAGGGGAGATACAAAGCTCCCCGCACGTTCATTCTATTTAACAGCAAGACAGGGGCCAGGTCCAAGGGTATCAGCCATAAGCATCATTCTTTCAGGAACATAAACACGAGCTCGGCATAGCGGCTCTGAACGCCTGGCATCCATCTTGTTGAAGAAACCGACGGGACCTCTGAATCGGGCTTGGGCTTGCTCCCCAGTGCGACCCGACCCCCGCGCCCTCGATCCAATCCTGGGTCATCGGTTGCTGCTTCAATGCGCGAGAATGCCGTCGTGAACAGAACGGGTGTCGTCCTTGGCCTTGCGGGCTGCCTGGCGGCATCGGTGGTTTTCGCCTCTCGCCTCTGGGACTGGGTGCTGAACTTCGACCCCGGTTTTGCCTTCACCCACCAGCCGGCGCCCACGGGTCCTCCGCTGACCTCAAGCGTGACGCTCCTCCTGGTCGATGGGCTTCGTCTCGACGCCTCTCGGCAAATGCCCTCCTTGAACGCCCTGCGAAGCCGCGGCGCCGACATCGAGGCTCAGGTGGGCACGCCTTCCTTCTCCCGACCCGGTCGAGCCTCTATCGCGACCGGCGCGCCGCCTGCGATTCACGGGGTCACCACCAACCGTCAGAAGAGGGCCCTCGCCATGGACAACCTGATTCGGCGGGTGAGCGCGATGGGCGGGACGTGCCGCGTGGCCGGATCGAAAATCTGGTCCGGTCTTTTCGGCGCCGACATCGCCCGATGCGGCGTCTACCGCGAAGGTGAGGGCAAAGAAGGACCGGGAATGTTCGTCAGCCAAGTCCCGGAGATTCGCGCCTCTCAAACGGAAGGCCTGGCCTTCATCCTTCAGCACCGGGCGACCCTGCGAATCGCGGACATCATCTCCACCGATTTCGCCGCCCACGAATACGGCGGAACGTCACCCGAATACCAGGCCGAGGTGTTGCGCACGGATCAGGCCATCGCCGATCTGGTAGGCCGCCTCGATCTTTCGACAGAGACACTCGTGGTGACCGCGGACCACGGCCACCGTGACGTAGGGGGTCATGGAGGCGCGGAACCGGAAGTGCTGGCCATCCCCGTGGTGATGGTGGGGGCGGGCATCAAGCCATCCACAACCGCGAGCGCAAGTCAGGCCGACATCGCACCCACAGTGGCCGCGCTCCTCGGCGCGGCCCTGCCCGCCGGCAGT
>JANLWV010000146.1:0-1766 GCA_031364765.1 Vicinamibacteria bacterium | reverse complement strand
TTCCCGAGGTGATCTTCCGCCGCCTGCTTCAGCTTCTGCAGGATCATGGCCGAGATCTCGGGCGGCGAGTAAACCTTGCCGCGGACTTCGACACGCGCAAGACCATCCTGCTCGACCACCTTGTAGGGGACGAGCTTCGCTTCGTCGGTGATTTCGTTGTGGCGGCGTCCCATGAAGCGCTTCACGGAATAGATGGTGGCCTCGGCGTTCGTCACCGCCTGACGCTTTGCCACCTGGCCCACGAGACGCTCGCCGTCCTTCGTAAACGCGACGATCGAAGGTGTGGTGCGACCGCCTTCGGAGTTCGCAATCACCACCGGAGCGTCGCCCTCAAGGACGGACACGCAGGAATTCGTGGTGCCGAGATCGATGCCTATTACTTTGCCCATAGTTTCGTGTTTCTCCTGTTCGACAGGGAGAACCTTACTTGATCGACTTGGTGAATGTCAACGCATTTTATATGAGTGTGAATGAATCAGATGTGTACGTTGGTTTCGCGTCGAGACGGCGTTTCGCGGGGCCGGAAAACGAACATTCGCGCGCTAGACCCCGGCTTCCGCCGGGGTGACGAGAGGTCAAATGGCGGCGCCGGGACTCCGGGTTTGGGGACTCCGGGTACCTTGAGGTCGAGGCCGAAGAAGCACCATCCCCTCTACAAGCCGGTTGATCACCCACGTCACACCGGCGTAAGCCGGTGCCTAGCGCGAACCCCCGTTTCCGGCCGCGAAACCCCGCATCCCACGCGCCCCACCCGAAGCCTCGGTCGGTTGTGGCGGCCTGCGGCGCCGGAATCAAGACACCGCGCCCCGCTGACGCGTATTCGTGGTGACGCTACGGCCAAGGCACCTGGCGGGTTCCCCGCATCTCCGGGGGCCGCAAGGCGTCTGTAGTGAAAGGGCGGAGCTGCCGCACCGCAACGACCCCAAAGGAGCCTTGCGGCCCACTGCGCTCGGGGAACGGTGCCTTGGCCTTCGCACCCAGGCGTCCGCGTTCCTCCGCGTCATCGACGGCGCGCGGGCCTTGCTACGCCTCGGGCCAAACACCATCCTCGAAAAACCGCCCGAAATGCCTGCTACGATCTCACTATCCACGGTGGGGCATCTTGCCGGGTCTCGCGGCGATGGGTGGGCTGGCCTCATTCAACGCCTTTTTGGAAAAGGGGGAATGCTATGAAACGGATCCTTCTGGGGTTGGCCCTGTCGAGTTCAATCGCTGGGGCGGCGGACGAACCTCGAGTCTTCATCGAGGCCAGCGAAACGGTGGACGCCTCCAACTCGAAGGACAAAGGCAAGCACGTTGACTTCGGTGCCGCGCTCTCCGGCGCGCTCCTAAAGAAGAAGGTCCCCGTCCTCGTGGTGACGGACCCGACGAAGGCACAATGGACAATCAGGAGTGTGTCCTCCCAAAAGGAAGATACAACCGGCACCAAGATCGCCAAGATCCTGGTTTTTGGCGGCGGCGGCTTTACGAAATTCGAAGGAACGATCCAGGTGATCGACAACGAGAGCAGCGCTGTTCTGTACGCATACAACGTAAAGAAGGGTGACTTCCAGTCTGCTGCAGAGGCCTTTGCAAAGCACTTTCACAACGACTTTCTTAAGAAGCGATCACCGGGCCAATAGTCATCCGACGTGGCGATTGTGCCTCGGCTGACAACCACTTGGTGTGGGAGACCGCGGGGGAAGGTCTCGTTCACCTGATCGGAGAATCGGAAGTTAGCCCAGGTCGGAGCGCGACTTCAACGCCTCGCGCGCCTGCTCGGCTGC
>JANLWV010000145.1:0-2779 GCA_031364765.1 Vicinamibacteria bacterium | reverse complement strand
GTGCCGAGCGCCTTCAGGTTCCGCTGGATGGACATGAGCTCGAAGCGCTGCTGAAACGCCTCCCGGGTCTCGTCGGGAGCGCCCTTCTGTCGAAACTCCTCGGCCCGATCCTGGACGAACTCTTCGTCGAGAGCGACGTACGAATCGCGGAGCAGGGAGGCGAGGTCGTAAGTGGAAGGACCCATGCGGGCATCCTGATAATCGATCCAGAAGAGTCTCCCCTTGTGCTGCATCAGATTGCGGCTGTGGTAGTCGCGATGGCAAAGGACGCGCGGCCACGAAGCGATCTGGGCGGCGAGAGAGTGAAACCCTTCGGCGAGTTTCGACCGATCCTCGACCGAGAGGTCGGCGCGGCGATGAAGCTCCAGGAAGTGCTTCTCGAAATAGTGCAGCTCCCACGAGAGCTTCTCGATGTCGAAGGCGGTGTGGAAGCAGATCGCGCGCTGCGGAACCTTGGGCGCTTCACGCTGGGCGGTCACAATCTCGTCGATCGCTTCGCGGTAGAGGTCCACCCTCTGCGGCAATGAGGCCTCGTCCAGGACGTGCTGAAGGGTGAGATCGCCCAGATCCTCCTGCTCGTAGATTCCGAGCGCGCCGTCGTGGTCGAGGAGCCTTGGCACGGGAAGCCCCATCTGGATCAGGGCCTCGCCGACGGTATAGAAGGGGGTGGACATCGCGTCGAACGGGTCGGGATAAAGCGCCACGATCGACGTCATTTCGTCCTTCGGACTCAATCGAAAATACCGGCGGGTGGACGCGTCCCCCGAAAGCGGGGCCACGCCGATGCTGGTTGCCGCCGCCTTCTTGTGGGTGCGGAGGTACTCGGTCAGTCGAATATCATGGCCGGTCATACAGGAAGGGTCAGTCTCTTCCAATGGCCGCGCGGGTCCTGGGCCCGAGAACGAGCCCGACGTGCGACCCCTTCAGGACTTCCGTTCCCGACATCACGATGCAATTCTTGAGGTTCGCGCCTGATTTCACAAGGGCGCCGTCCCAGATGACGCTGCCTTCGATGCGAGCCGAGGGTTCAACGACACACCCGGCGCCGACCACCGAGCGGACCACCCGCGCCCCCTTGCCTACGCGCACCGACGGGTCGATGAGCACCGACCGTTTGCGACCCCGCTTCGCCAGAAGCCGGGTCTGCGCCTTGAGATAGCCGCTCGGCGAGCCGAGGTCGTGCCACACTCCGGTCTGTCGAACGCCCTGCAAGTGCGCGCCTTCTCGAAGGAGCGGAATATAGAGGTCCCCCACCGTGTCGGAGACCCCGACGGGAAGGCGGTCGAGAATCGCCGGCTCGATGATGTGGACGCTGGCGAAAAGAGAGGGCCTGCCCTTGCGACCCGCGGGCCGACCCCGGATCGACAGAATCCGTCCCGTGCGGTCGGTCAGGACCGGCTTGTACTTCTTCGGATTTGAGTTGGGCTTGAGGGCCAGGGTGGCAAGCGCGCTCGTCTTCCGGTGCGACGCGGCCATGGCCAGAAGATCGAAGTCGAAGATCACGTCGCCATTGACCACAAACAAGGGATCGCGGCCGACCCACGCCCGAACTTTCCGTAAAGCGCCGCCGGTTCCAAGGATCGCGGTCTCGCGCGAATACTTGATCTTCAGACCCAGATCCCCGTGAGGAATCGCCGCGCGAATCGTCTCCGGCCGGTGGTGAAGGTTGATCATGACCTCGCTCACGCCCGCGCGCTTCAGTTCGCGCAAGGTGCGGACGATCAGGGGTTCGTTCAGAACCGGAAGGGCGGGCTTTGCGGTCTTGTTGGTCAGTGGCCGCATCCGTGTTCCCAGACCGGCGGCGAGGATCACCGCTTTCACGCCTGACCTCTCCTCGAAGGCTTGCCCGGCGTCCGAGAGGCTCCGACCTTCGGCACAGCGGCGAACGTCATGTCCCCAATGCGGCCCGCTTCATACCAAAGGGCGGGGTACGAGGCGCTGAGGAATCGATCCGGGCTGAGACCCAGCTGCGCGGCCACGCGATGAATCGCCGCGGAGGTTCCTTCGATCTCGACAAATCGGCCGAGCGGCGTGTCATCGAGGCAGAGGACGGCGCCGCCCACCTTCCAGACCTCACGAAACTTCTCGTAGCGAAACTGCGGGAAGAAACCGAGGGAAATCAGGATCCGGGCCAGCACTTCCGGAGAGGCGACCTCGGTCTCCAGCTCAACTCGGGACTTCACGCCGTGAGCGACCTGGGCGGCGCCCTTGAGCGTCACCGACCCTTGCCGGCCGTAACGGCGGACCCGGAAGGATTTCCCACCAGAGCGAATCACGCCGCTTTCGGAGTCGAAGATCGTGTTGGTCTCGAGCGTGCGGGCGCTCATCAGACGGCCGCCCGCGGCCACGATCCGTCGTCTGACCGCGACGAACGAGGGCACACGGATCTTCGCCTCGCTTTCGACGGGATCGGAGACAGGCTTTCGCAGGGACGACATCTGGAGGGAGGGGAAGGTTAACAAAAGCGAGATCGGCGCGCGTCTCCGCGACGGGAACCCAGCCGTCGGGGACAGCATCCCCCGCACGCGGTGGCTCAGCGAAGCCGAAGCCACCAAACGACCACGGCTAGTCCAGATGCCCGCGTTCCGAATCGCCCATTCCAACCTCCGTCCCTGGGAAATACTCGCGCCAGCGGTCGTTCACCTTCTTCTTGGTCGCATCGTCGGCGAAGAGCTCCTTCGGGTACCAGGGCTTGGTGCGTGCGTCGATCACGATGGGCGGCGAGAGGGCGACGTGATGGGCCACCACGTTCTGCCGAGCGCCGTAGATGTCCCGTGCG
>JANLWV010000108.1:0-5912 GCA_031364765.1 Vicinamibacteria bacterium | reverse complement strand
TCGATGAACACCAGACGTCGGTCGCCGGCCTCGATCACCGCCCCTTCGGGAACGAGCAGGCCGGAGCCTCGACCGGTGCGGAGGAAAACGTCCGCAAACATGTCGGGGCGCAACACACCGCCAAGGTTTGCGACTTCGAGCCGCACCTTGATGGTCCGGGTCTTCTCCTCGAGGGTTGGCGCCACGTAGGTGACCACGCCGGTCCAGGTCCGGTTGGAGACCATGGGAAGCCGGATTTCGCCCCGCGTGCCGAGCAGGACGGAAGAGAGATCGTATTCATAGACATCGGCCAGAACCCAAAGCCGGCTCAGGTCCGCGATATCGAAGAGAGTGTCGCCAGGCGAAACCCTCATCCCCATGGTCGCCATCTTCTGAACGATGTAGCCGCCTATGTCCGCGTGAACATCGAGCGTTCGCTGCACCACGCCCGTCTCCTCCAGACGCTTGATGTCCTCGGGCCGCACGTCCCACAGGAGCAGCCTCTGCCGCGCCGCTTCAAGCAGGGACTCGGTTCCGGGCGCCATCGCCCCGTCTTTTTCCTGGCGCGCCCGATGCTTGAGGGCGAGCAGGTACTCCTGTTGGGTGGCCACGAGATCGGGGCTGTAGATCGCGAACAGAGGATCTCCTCTCGCGATCAACTGGCCCGTGAAGTCGGCGTAGAGCCGTTCAATGTATCCGTCGTATTTCACGTGGACGTGGTGGAGACGGCGCTCGTCGATGGCCACGCGGCCGACGGTACGAATCGTCCGCTCGATATTTCCCTCTTTCACCTCCTCGGTGCGCACACCGAGGACTTGAAGTCGTTCAAGAGGGATGACGACCAGGCTACGCCCTTCAACCGCAAGCGGGCTGCCTCCCAACTCGTCTTCATAGACGGCCACGAAGTCCATGCCCATTCCGTCCTTCGCAGGCTTGTCCGAACGGATGCTTGGATCCATGGGAGAGCGATAGAAGGCCACTTTGCGTGGCGAGGGTTTGGCCGCGCTCGAGGCGCCCGTCGTCTCTCCGGCCGTCTTCGCCGCCGGGCGGCCGCACGCGATCGTTGTGGCAAGGAGCACGACCGCAGCGGTCAGACTCGCCACCCTCCTCAAGGGGCGGTCAGAAGCGTTGGGCGCGCGTTTCATTGGCGACCCCCCGGCATCGGAACGGGCGCGGCTCCACGCCCGCCCCCCATCGAGTCCAAGGCGGCTCCAGAGGAAAACGAGGACGCCATAAGCGGCTGATCCGCGGGACTCGCCTCGTCGAGGGTAGCCCGCACCGCAACGTGAGAGGCCATCAGAATCAGTCGCGCAGCGAGATCGTCATAAAGCGCCGTCGCCGATTCCAGGACCGCGACAAAGGGAAGCTGGGCCGACCGGTAGCTGGCGAGCGCAGAGTCGACGGCCAGCCGGTCCTGCGGGATGATTCGCTCGTCGAAGACGAAAAGCGATCGCTCGGCGGCCGAAAGTGCTATGAGGCGCTGCTGCGTTCGCGACCGAAGAACGAGGCGCACCGACTCCGTAGTGCGGCGCGCGGAAGCGCGCAGAAATTCCGCCTCAGCGACCTGAGCACGGAGGCGCTTCCGGTAAAGCGGAAGAGACACACCGATTGCGGCCTGCCACATCGGGTCGAGACCGCCCCGATTCATGTATGCGGCCTGGACGTTGAAGTCGGGCTTGAACGAGGTGCGGGCCAGATCCACCTCGAGCGAACCGCGACCTTCGGTGAGCGATGTCATCTTCACCTCAGGGCTCAGGGCGCTCAGGCGCTCGATGGCTGCTTCAAGCGTTTCCGTCACGGGAACCATCGAGAGCCGCGAGCCGGCGGTATCGAGAGGCTGATCAGCCGGCCGGGCCAACAGGCCATTGAGTTCCGCCATGCGCATCATTTCATCGGCGCCTCGTTCGATCATCAGCAGGCCGCTGCGCGAAACCTCGACCTGAGCCTTGACCACGTCCTGCTGCGTCCCCTGACCGAGCGCATAGCGCGCGCGCACGATTTCCTCGATCTGCTCCCACGCGTCTTGCCGTTGACCCGCCAGAACGAGGAGTTCACGCGCGAGCAGCAGGCCCGCATGGGACCGCCTCACCGACGCGGCGACGCCCAGCTTGACTCGCTCGAGTCGTTGCTCGATTTCGCGCGTCTCGCTTTCCGCGATCTCTCCGCGCAGCCGGCGTTTGCCCGGGTAAGGAAGCTCCTGACTTCCCATGATGGCGAGTGTAGTCATGTCCCTCGAGCCGAGGGTTGGTCTCCAGCCGTCGTTGGTGTAGCCGGCCGACACCATGGGGTTTGAAAGCGCGCGCGCCTGTGCCGGTCGCTGCCGTGCCGCGGAAAGTCCTTCGCTCGCGGCCAGGACGTCTGGGTTCACGCGGAGCGCTTCCTCGACCAGCGCCGCGAGTTGTGGATCAGACGGCGGCGAATCCGCGCCAGCAAACGCCACAACACTCAGACTGAAGAGGAGTGAAGCGACGACGGCGAATCGGCCAATCATTGACACGAGGACACGAGACAACTCCAAGCCCAGGAGGCGTTGGCTTCCTGAGTCTGAGTCTCCGGCCGTTGGCCGCGCCCGGTCTGTGCGGTGGCGAACCAAGCGGTCGGTTTGGGTTCAGTCATACGGCGAACCCGTTCAGTTTCCACCAGCTTCCAACGATAGGGAATGGGCCGAAGGAATCCTTCGCGTGATGCAAAGGCACCAAGAGTCGAAGGACCTTTCTACATCGTGCAACTTGGGGAGGAGCCGAAATCCTGCGGAACCGAGTCCCTTGGCGTGGGCGGGCGACAAGGGGCCTAACGGCGCCGCGGCCCGAGGGCCCTACTTCGCTGCGGGCGCCTTCTTCGCGCAGGAGCAGTCCTTACCGCAGTCGCACTTCCCGCCCTTGTCACATCCACAGTTTGTTTTGCCACAGGCTTTGCATTTCATGTCGTGCATATCGTTTCTCTCCTCTAAAACCGGACAACACCGGCGACCTCTGATAGATGCAAGCCGGGTGCCACGACCTCACGCTACGAGACGAAGATTAGAATCGGATTAGAGCGATCCTGGCCGCCGAGAGGTGGTCCCGCCGGCAACCCTGAGGGCGTTAACGCGCGGCGTGCGCCTTTCCCGCCTGCGCGAACGCAACGATGCCACCCAGAATCAGCATCAGTCCGAAAAGGCACACAATGGTGGGCCCGGTCGGCAGATCCATGCTCTCCCATTGCGTCGAGAGCAGAAGCCCGGACACACCGGCCACGAGAGCCACTCCCCACCCGATGGCAAGACGTACGGCTATTCGCGAGCTGAGCAGCGCGCCACAAACGGCGGGCACGATCAGATATGAGAATACGAGGTAGACGCCGGCGATTCGAACGAAGCTCGTGACCACGAGCCCAAAGGTCGCGTAGAAGGCGAAGTCCCACAGCCTGACGTTCATCCCCTGGCGCTCGGCCTCCTCGAGGTCGAACGAGATCAGGTAGAACTTGCGCCGGAGCCAGTAGTGCAGCGCGCCCACGCCAAGGAAGAGGGCGGACGTGCGGAGAACCTCCGCACGGGACACGAGCAGGATGTTGCCGACGAGGAGGTTCTTGATCTCCTCGTCCCCCGCGGCTGTCCGGCTCAGGACCAGGGTTGCGGCGGCGGCAGAGACGATGTAGATGATCCCGATGATCGCCTCTTGAGGCACTCGCGGGTGTCGGAAGCGGGTGAGTGAGAACAAAGCGGCCCCTGCGATCGTGAAGGCGAGGGCCAGAACCTGGGGCAGCATGCCATGCTCGGCATCGGCTCCGAGGAGCACTGCAGTCGCAATCCCAAGCGCGGCGATCTGAGCCAGGGCGAGGTCCACGAAGATGACGCCGCGCCCGACGACGTGCAATCCAAAGTACACGAGCATGGCGGGCAGGACGATCAGGGCGATGAGTGGCCAGAGCCACAGCGAGAAGAGGTCCATGTTGCTTCTTTCCTACTTCGCGACCAAAGCCCCCGCCACACGTTTTACGACCGTGTCGATGAGCTCGATGTACGTAGTCGTGTCCGGCATCGCTCCCGGGAACTGGGCCACATCCACCAACGTGGCATTGGTCCTCGAGGCCACGGCCTGCGCTGTCTTGCGTGGCTGATAGGGCTCCACGAGCAGGACTCGAATGTCTTCGGTCTGCATCTTCTGCATCACCTTCGCGAGGTGAGGCGGCGAGGGAGGAATGCCCGGCTTGGGTTCGAGGAAAGTGTCTGCCCTCAGGGAGAAGCGCCGTCCGAAATAGCGCCAGGTCGGATGGTAGGTGACGATCTGCCGACCCGAGTACGGCTTCAAGGCCTCCGTCCACTCCTTCATCTTCGCGTCCAAACGCGCATTGAAGCTGTCGACGTTCGCCTTATAGGTCGAGGCGCCCGCAGCATCGAGGTTCGTGAAGACGCGGCCGATATGTTCGGCAACGACTTTCGCGTTCAGGGGATCCAACATGAAGTGGGGGTTTCCGGCCACATGCGTGTCGCCCTGGGAGCGGTCCGCAGCCAGAGGGATGTCCAGAAGTTGAATGCCCTCGGAGGCTACGATCCGACCCGGCGCCCCGGCGAGTATCTTTCCATTGCGCGCGCCTTCGAGTAGTGGTGGAAGCCAGCCGATTTCGAGTTCCGCCCCACCTTCGATCAGAACGTTGGCGCGATTGAGCGCGACGATCTGACTGGGACGCGCGTCCACGAAATGAGGATCTTCGGTGGGCTTGGCGATGGTGGTGACGGAGACGCGGTTGCCGCCAATCTCTGCGGCGAGGGCGCCGTATTCGCCCGTGGTAGTGACGACCTTGAGGGCGGCTTGTGCCGGGAGTGCTACGCCCAAAACGGTTACGGCGAGGAAAGCGATCGTTCTCTTCATAGTTGCCCTCATCTCTAGAACTTGTGGGCCGCGTGGGCCCCGAGCAGGAATTCGAACTGCAACCAGACCGAATGCTCGTTGTGAGCGAACGCGTCGCCGTGGTCGAAATTGTATTGAAGGCGCAGCTTCGAGAATTCGGTCGGGAACCACGTGTATGTGGGGGAAATGCGCCAACGGGGTGTGAGGGCCACGTCACGAACATCGCCGGTGTCGCCGGCCACCCGGTCGACACGCAACGCCACGACGCGGCGAGCCTTGTACCCATAGTTGATCTGGACGTACGAACCCCAATCGCGGAACCTCTGCCCGCTGTCCGATCCGGTCGTGACCGTGCGCTGCATCCACTCCGCCTGCACTTTCACGAACGGAAAACCCTGAAATGCGTTTGTCGGCTTCCATTTCCAGAAGACATCGGCTCCGAGCACACGCGTTCTTGCCGTGTCACCCGTCCCGTTGGGCCCAAAGGCGCCCGAAGCCCCGAGCAGCAGTGTCTGAGTGTCACTCAAGTCGAACGAAGTCGCATACCGAGGCACGATAAGGAGGTCGGTCAGGCTCTTGACTTCCCGCGCGCGGATCTCGTGGCCGAAGAGAGTGTCACCCGAAACACCCCTGAAGCTGCGTGCGGTCTCTCCCTGGCTGTTCTGCAGGGCGATGAATGCCTCCGAGTAGAAGCTCGTCGGCATCAGCCAGGACAGCCGAACTCCGGTCGAACGCAAACCATCCGGGCCGAGGAAACGACCATTCACGAGAGGCTGGTCGACGAAGTCCCACGAGTGCGGGTGCTGAGGATTCAGACGTCCGAACTCCGTGAAGAAGTGTCCGGCCTTGACCTGAAGCCCTTTGGGGAGCGAGGACGTAGTGGCATAGGCCTCCTCCAGTTCGATGATCGTCTCGCCTTCCGGCGTGATCTGCAGGATGATGTTCGCCTGTCCGCGGAAGTAGGGATCGACAGCACCCTCGAGCACGGTCTCCACGTTCTGCACGGTGAAACCGCGTTGTGCGGGGTCATGGCCCCCTGTCTGAAGTCTTCCGACATCGCTCGCGGTGGACCCCCCGCCAGCGAGGAGAGCGTCGATCGAGAGG
>JANLWV010000070.1:0-12031 GCA_031364765.1 Vicinamibacteria bacterium | reverse complement strand
GCCGGATCCACGGCGGCGCGCGACCTTGTTTTCGACGAGGTGTACGCGGAGCTGCGATCCCTGGCCAGTCTTTACCTCGGCAACGAACGCCGCGCGCGTCTTTCCATTCAACCGACGATGCTGGTCAACGAGGCGTACCTGCGGCTCGCTCACCAGCACACCGCCTGGCGGGACCGGCTGCACTTCTTCGGCGTCGCCGCCCAGGCCATGCGCCGAATCCTGGTCGACGCGGCCCGAAAGCGCAACGCGGCAAAGAGATGTGCGCCGCTTTTCCTGAGCACGGAGCCTGACCCGATGAACCAAAAGAGCCCCGAGATCGACGTGATCCGGCTCGACCAGGCCCTGGCCAGACTCGCGCGCCTCGATGCGAGGCAGGGTCAGATCGTCGAACTGAGGTTCTTCGCGGGCCTTTCCATCGAGGAAACGGCGGCCGTGCTGAAAAAATCGACGGCCACGATCAAGCGCGAGTGGGCAACCGCGCGCGCGTTCCTGAGCCGGGAGCTTCGAAAGGCGCCCTCCCGACACGAAGGCTCAGGGTGAGGCCCGCCCGCTGGCAGGAAATCAAGGAGGCTCTGGCCGGCTTCCTGGAACGGGACGCCTCTTCCAAGGCGCCTTATCTTGAGGCTCTGCGGCGGCGCGATCCTGCTCTCGCCGAGGAAGTGGCGGACCTGGCCGACTGGGACGAACGCGCGGGAGAGGCCCTTGAGACAACGCCCCTGCTTCGGGCGACCTTGCGACCAGGCTCAGAGCTTTTCGGTTTCGAAGTCGGCGTCTCGATCGGCGCCGGCGGCATGGCCGAGATCTACGAGGCACGGCATCTCCAGACCTCGGCACGGGTGGCGCTCAAGGTGTTCACGGGCGGGGAATGGAACAGCGGAAGGCGACGAAGATTTGAAAGGGAGGCTAGGGCCATTCGGGCCTTGAACCATCCGAATATTCTGCCGATGATCTCCTTCCACGCCGATGAGTTCGGCGGAGCGGTGGCGACCGAACTCCTCGAAGGAGAAGATCTGCGGCAGCGTCTGAATCGAGAACGCCTGAGCGTGGCGGGCGCCCTCGCGGTGGCCCGCGATATCGCCGAGGGCCTCGCGGCCGCTCACCTCCTGGGCATCGTCCACCGTGACCTGAAGCCCGAGAATGTCTTCATCGCCAGGGACGGTACGATCAAGCTGCTCGACTTCGGCCTGGCCAAGATCGTGGGCGAGAAGAGAGTCAGGAACGGCGGCGATTCATCGGCGACGTCGAGGCCGGGCGAACTCATGGGCACCGCGGCCTACATGTCGCCGGAGCAGGTTCGGGCGGAGGGAGTTTCGCCTTCATCGGACGTCTTCGCTTTTGGGTCGCTGCTCCAGGAAATGATCGTGGGGCGCCCGCCATTCCTGCGTGATACGCCGATCGACACCCTCTTCGCGGTGGTGAATGAACCGCCCGCCCCTTTGCCTATGGAAGCGGGGGCGCTGTCGCCCATCGTCGCCCGCTGCCTGAGGAAGGTCCCCACGGAACGGTACGAAACGGCGAGGGAATTGCGGGAGGCGCTCGGCGCGGTTACGGGGTCCTGACGTCGTAGGCGCAGCGGAAACCGAGGTTGTCGAGACCGCTGTCTGGAGCGGCGAAGGAGCGGGCCGCGTTTCGGAAGTTGCGGCAGTAGTTCTCCGAGCACATCCATGAGCCGCCCCGCATCACTCGATCCTTCCCTTGCGCCGGGCCTTTTGGATTGTCGACCGGCGAATGCGCGTAGTAGGCCGCATCGAACCAGTCCGCGTTCCACTCCCAGACGTTGCCGATCATGTCGTACAGCTCGTAGCCATTCGGTCTGAACTTTCCGACCGGCGCGCGGGAGAGGTAGCCGTCTTCCGCGGTCAGATTGGTCGGAAAAACACCCTGCCACCAGTTCGCGGCCGGTTTTCCCCCGGGCCGAAGATCGTTCCCCCACGGGTAGGTGTCGCCGCTCCTGCCGCCTCGCGCCGCGTACTCCCACTCCGCTTCCGTGGGCAGCCGGCCCTTTTCGTGGGCGCAGAACGCCCGGGCGTCGTTCCAGCTGACGTGGGTGACCGGGTCCTGGGGAGCGGACGGCGGCGATTTCGGACCCCCGGCCCTCTTCCAGGTGGCGCCCTTCACGGGCTTCCAGGTCTGAGTCTTCAGGTCGAAGACGCCCGACCAGCCCCACTTTTCGGCGTCGGTTCGATGTTTCGTCGCGGCGATGAACTGCGCGAACCGGGCCACCGTGACCTCGGTCGGATCGATGGCGAACGCATTCACCACCACCGCGTGCGCCGGGTTCTCTTCGGGCCGGTCGCCCCCGCCCATGGTGAAGCGGCCGCCGGGAATCCTGACCGGAGAGGACGGCGGCAGGACCGGCTTCGCTTCGGGGGCGGGCGCCGGCTGTGGCTTCGACCGCGGAGAGGCCACGACCGCCGGCTCGAAGACGAGCAGGAACAAGAGGATCGGCGCCGCGATCCCACGACCGCGGCTGTACGGCAAAGGCTCGCTCATCGCCCTCGATCATACGCACCACCCCCTTGATAACCTCGCCCGGGTGACTCATCTCGTGCTTTTCGACGGCGTCTGCGGCCTGTGCGACCACTTCGTCCAGTTCCTGCTGCGAATCGACGGTCACGACCGCCTCCGTTTTGCCGCGCTGCAGGGACCCCAAGGCGCCGAAATACTGAAGCGGCACGGGCGCAGGGCCGATGATGCCCTCGAGACCGTTATCGTGGTCGCCGACTACGATAAGGCCTCGCCACGCCTTTTGGATCGCAGCGACGCGGCGATCTTTGCCATCGCCTCGGTGGGCGGGATCTATCGCGCCGCCGGCGCCCTTCGCATCGTGCCGAGCTTTCTCCGCAACGCGACCTACAATCTGATCGCACGATGGCGCTACCGGATTTTCGGACGCTTCGACGCCTGCCCGATTCCCGCGCCCGGGACCCGCGCGAAGTTTCTGGACTTCCCTCCCGGTCCGGCGTTTTGACGCCGACGTGAACGGCCGGAGGCCTGGAGCAACGCGAACGAAGCGAAGTTCTGGCGGTTGGTTAAACGACACCGTTTCACATCGCCTGAGCGGTGGGCGCTACGAACTTGTACCCCAAACCGTGGATGGTGAGGATCATCGACGGACGGGCGGGGTCGTCCTCGAGCTTGCGCCGGAGGTTCGCGACGTGGACGTCGACCGTGCGGGTAAAGGGGACCGTGGTGTAACCCCAGACCGCCCCGAGTAACTCCGTGCGCGACAGGGTCGCGCCCTGGTGTTCGAGGAAGTAGCGGAGGAGGTGCAGCTCCTTGCCTGAGAGTTCCACCGGCGTGCCGGACTTTGTGACTTCGGCGCGACGGAAGTCGACGTGAATCGGACCCAGGGTCGCCGCCTTGGGTAGCGGTGCCGTGAGTTCCGTGCGGGCGGTGTCGCGGCGCAGTCTCGCTTCGATGCGGGCGAGAAGTTCGGACATATCGAATGGCTTTACCAGGTAGTCATCCGCGCCCAGCTTCAGTCCCACCACTCGGTCGCTTACCTGGCCTCGCGCGGTCAGCATCAGCACCGGCGTCCTGACGCCCTTTGCCCGCAGGTCGCGACACACGTCGAAGCCCGACCTTTTGGGGAGCATGCCATCGAGAAGGATCAGATCCCACGGCTCCGCGCTCGCCCGGTTGAAGCCGTCTTCGCCGTCTCTAGCCACCCCCACAAGGTAGCCCTCCGCGCGGAGGCGGTCTTCAAGGGTGAGGACCAGACCCGGCTCGTCCTCGACCACCAGGATGCGGGCGCTCACCGTGCGGGCAGAGCGATCGTGAAAAGTGCGCCGCCCCCAACGCCGTTAAAGGCACTCACTCGCCCACCATGGCTTTCGACGATACGTTTCACCAGCGCCAGGCCAAGCCCACTTCCGGGAATCTGCGCTTCACTCGCCCGCTGGCCGCGATAGAACGGTTCGAAGAGACGCGGGATTTCCACCGGAGTGAGTCCCGGCCCCGAATCGGCGACCGAGATCTCCACTCCACCGGCGGCGCGTTGCAAGCGGACCGTGACCTGAGGTGCCTCGCCGCCGTACTTCAAAGCGTTGCCGAGAAGATTCGAGATCGCTCGGGTCAGGTGCGACAGGTCGCCATTGACCCAAAGCGGTTCGGCTGAGGTCTCCACCGAGACTCGGGCTCCTCGCTCCGCGGCCAGAGCCTCCATCCCCACCACGGCCGCGCGCGCGGCCTCGACCGGGTCGATCGGGCCGCGGGCCGCGCGCGCCGGCGAATCGGCGCCGGCGAACTCCAGGATGTGCTCGACCATGTCGGTGAGACGCACACTCTCGTCACGAATCAACGCCCCGTACCGTTTCGCCTGGTCCTGGTCCTGGACCACGCCGTCCGCGAGATTGTCGGCCGCCGATCGGATGACCGCGAGAGGGGTCCGCAACTCGTGCGACACCGCAGCCACGAACTCCACCTGCTGGGTCGCGATGGCACGCAGACGGCGAGCCGAGAAGAAGACGAGGCCGGCGGAGAGGCCGAGCACGCCCAGGATCGAGGCGCTGAGCGCGGTGTTCCGTCGCTGCTGAGCTCGCACCGCCGCGTCGATCGAGCCCTCCTGGTGACGGAGCGACAGCGTCCAGGGCGCGCTCTCCCTTGCCGAAGTACTCAGGTGAGCCGCCCCCGGGCCGCCCACCTGAACCACCAGACGAACCGCAGACTCCGACACGACTTCGGACAGGCCGGGAAGAACGCCGCGCAACAAGGACCGGTCGAGCTCGTCGAAGCGCAGCCGCAACAGGGGTGCCTTCGCATCCGGGGACGACATCGCGGCCATGGCGGCCCCAGCAACATTCGACCCATCCAGGGCCTTCGTTACCGACCACACGAACGGCCCATCGCTACCCAAACGGGACGCGGCGAACGCGCCCACGAGTTTCTCCCTGAGATATACGCGATCAAGCAGAATGATCTCCACCGGCCCGCGTCCTGAGTGGCGCATGAACATCTCGCGGATTTGGGTGAGCCTCGGCGGATTCTTCTGGTTCGATTGTCGGTGATCGACGATCACATCGATCACCGGCGAGAGAAGTGCGGGCACATCCGCCATCACCGGAACGAGCGCGACCTCCGGCATCGGCAGGGGAGAGTCCGAGCCGGCATCGACGGCGGCCTTCACCTTGGCCAGAGTGTCGGGCCAGGGTTCTTCGACAAAGGCGCGAGCCTTCGGATCGAAACGGAGGAGACGACTCGGGCCGTCCGAGGGCCGCTCGGCCACGAACACGGCCTTCACGAGTCCGGCGTGGGCGGAATCAGCGTGCCAGCGCTCGAATCGATCCGAGAAAGTGGCGCCATCGTTCGTCTCGACCGTTTTCGCATCGATACGAAGCTCCAGAAACACACGCGTCAACTCACGATCCACGTCCTGGGCGATCGCCGTAGCCTTCTCCAGGGCCTCCGCTCCCAGCTTCCGGTGTTCCGCCTCCGCTATGGCGCCTAGCCACCGGTGCTGTACCGCGGCCAGCACGCACAGAAGCGCGATCACGGCGAGCAGAGCACCGCCCTCGACGCGGGAACGCGAAGACGGGATGGAGAACGGCGATGGCATGAACAAGGAGTAGGACGGAAATGTAGCACCGCGGTTCGGCGTTCCCGGGCGGAAGGCGCGGTTTTACAGCTTCTTTACGAACCCCTTACACCCCTTGACGACTGTGGACCGCGACCGCACGTACATACCTTCGAACGCTCATTTTCCAGGGAGATCAAGACCATGCAAAGACGCCAGATCCAGGACATCGCCGCCGCCACCCTCTTCGCGATCGCCACCGCCGGCCTCGTGAGCGCCCAGGGCGCCGACACGAAAGCCATAGCCCTCCTCGCCAGACTCCGCCAGGCCCTCGGGGGCGAAGTGAAGCTCGCCTCGGTCAAGAGCCTGACCTTCGAAGCCGACATGCGCCGCGTTCTGCCAGGCGAAGGCTCGGAGCCTGGGCCGGAGATGTCCGGCGACATCAAGTTCGACATCGCAGATCCGACGCACTACCTCTACGTGGACTCCTTCTCGCCCATGCCGGGCATGCCACCCGTCTCGATCGGCTCAGCTATCGACGGCGAAACGCAGTGGAGCGGGCCCATCTCCGCCCCCACCTCGGGAATGATGATCCGGGCGGACGGCGGGGACCCAGGCCGGCTGCGCGCCCGTCTGGAGAAGGACCTGACCCGCCTCTCGATAGCCCTGCTTGCGGGTTCGAATGTGCCGGGCGTCGTGTTCACGTACGGCGGTCTCGCCGAATCCCCGGACGGCCGCGCCGAGGTTCTCGAGGTCAAGGGCCCGGGGGACTTCAAGGGAAAGTTGTTTCTTGACGAGAAGACAGCGCGCCCGATGATGCTCGTCTATTCGGAGGTCCCGCGACGTTTGGCGATGCGACGCGGTGGTCCGGGAGCGCCGCCGCCCCAAGCGCCAGGTCATGGCGACTCTGGGAGTGCGATGGCCACGGCCGCGCCGGTGGCCCGAGAGCTCAAGGAGGCGCAGATGTTCCTCTCCGACTACAAGACCGAGGCCGGAGTCTCGTTTCCTCGCGCCATCACGATCAAGGTCCAGGACGGCCCCACCGAGGAATGGACGGTTCAGAAGATCAAGCTCAACCCGGTCTTCGGCGCCGATCACTTCAAGAAGCGGTAACGGAGGCTGACCATGCTCGTCCCTTCACTTCTCCTCCTGGCTCTTTCGGCCGTTCCCGCGGTCGACCTCAGGGTCATCGTGATCGATCCTTCGGGCGGACGTATTCCCGGGGCCACCGTCGAGGTCGATCACGGCTCGGCCCTGGCCAGGTCGGGGATCACCGGGCCTACGGGCGAAGCCCTGCTGTGGGGAGTCGAAAGTGGCGAGCATCGCGTTCGGATAACGATTGCCGGCTTCGAAGCGTGGGAGAAGAGGGTCAAGGTCCGGGAGGGTTCATCCACGATTGATGCAAAGTTGAAACTCGGCAAACTCGCCGAGGATCTTTTGGTATCTCCCGAGGAGGCGGCGTCCGCCGGGGCCGGTTACAAGACGATCCTGACCGAGGCGGACATCGCCAACCTTCCCGACGACCCGGATGAGCTGGAAGCGGCGCTGCGCGGCATCGCGGGGCCGGAGGCGGCGATGCGGGTGAACGGCTTTTCCGGCGGACGTCTGCCTCCGAAATCGCAGATCCGGCAAATCCGCTTCGTGATGAGTCCCTACGCTGCTGAATTCCATGAATCGCAGCCGGTGTTCATCGACATTCAAACGAAGCCGGGCCTCGGCGAGTGGTCCCGCAGCACGCGTTTTGGTTTCCGCGATGAGTCGCTCAACTCGCGTTCACCGCTGGCCCCGAGTCGCGTGCCCGATTCGTACCGCCGTTTTGGCTTCGATCTCTCGGGGCCTCTCTTTAAGAACCGGACGTCGCTCTCTCTCTCGGCCGAGGGCCGCTTGACCGACACCGCACGCACGGTGCGCGCCCAGACATCGCTCGGCGGCCTGTCTCAACTCGCCGACTCCAGCACCGACCGTTTCGACCTCCAGGCCCGGCTCGAGCACGCCTGGGCGAAGACCCACACGTTGCGCGGCGAGTTCGAGTCGCTGTCGCGGAACGAGGCGGGTCTTGGCGTGGGCGGCTTCGACCTGCCCGAGCGCGGCTACGCGCAGGACCGTCGTGAAACCACCGCGCGTTTTGCCGACCATGGCCTGATCTTCGGCAAGGTCGCTTCCGAACAGCGTTTCCGCGCGCGCTTCGAGTCGCTCGATTTCAGGTCCATTGACCCCGGCGCTTCGATTCGCGTGATGGGCGCTTTCGGAGCGGGCGGAGCTGGAATCACGGGCGGACGCACGGTCCGCGATCTTGAGTGGGCCTCGAACTTCGATCTGTCGATCGGGAAAAAACACGCTTTGCGCGCGGGAGCCCTGCTGCGCGATCTGGCCGTCAGCAGCGACGAACAACGCAACGCCGCGGGCGCTTTCACGTTCCCGGATCTCGCGAGCTACGAGGCCGGCCAACCGTCTCTTTTCACCCAGCGGCGGGGCAACCCGAGCCTCAAGTACAACCATCGCGAGATGGGCCTTTTCGTCCAGGACGAAGCGCGGCTTTCCAGGAATCTGACGGTTTCCGCGGGCCTCCGCCTGGAGGGCCAGTCGCAGGTGGGCCATCTCCTGAACCTCGCTCCGCGCGCAGGGTTCACTTTCTCGCCCGACCGCAAGACCACGATCAGAGCGGGCGCCGGCCGATTCCTCGGCTGGTACGACGCCGACATCTACGAACAGACGCTTCGTCTCGACGGCGCCCGCGAGATTGAGACGATACTCAGCAACCCCGCGTGGCCCGATCCCCTCGCATCCTTGAGCGGGGTCTCCTCAAGGACCACGCGGCTTGTCGCGAGCCCGGACCTCACCCTGCCCCGGACCACGCGAGCATCCATCGGCTTCGACCGGAGCCTCGCCGGTCGCTGGCGCCTCTCCCTCGAGTACACGCATCAGCGCGGAAGTCATGAACTGAGGAGCCGGAACCGGTCGCTCGCCGGCTCGTCCGAGAGCCTGCGTGTGATCGAGTCCACGGCGCGGTCCAGGCGCCATGTTTTCGACGCCCGGATCAACCTCATGCCCATGCCGTCCGCGCGCCTGAACTTCTTCTTCGGCTATTTATGGCAGGACGCGAAGAACGAAACAGGTGGCGAGCTCTCCCTCCCCGCGGACGAGAACAATCTCGCCGCCGAATGGGGACGAGCGGCGAACGGCGCGCGGCACCGCTTCTTCGGGCTGTTGAACGGACGTCCCACGAGGAGCGTCAATATCGGAGCCCTGATCAGCGCGCAATCAGGCGCGCCTTTCGACATCACCACGGGTCGGGACGACAACGGCGATTCGCTTCTGAACGACCGGCCGCACGGCGTCTCGCGAAACACCGGAGTCGCGCCCGCCCGGTTCAACCTGGATCTGCGGGTCGGCTGGGCGAAGAACTTCGGAGCGCCTCGGGCGCCGAGGCCAGGCGATGGTATACGCGTGGTCCGGATCGGCGACAGCGAAGGCGCGCCGGACATGTCCGAAACAGGCGAAGCGAGGCGATATCGCCTCAACCTCTACGTCCAGGCGTTCAATGCCTTAAACCGCACCAATCCGACGGCCGTGGGAACGGTGTTCGGCTCGCCGTTGTTTGGCCAGCCGGTCCTCGCGGAACCGGGACGGAGGGTTGAACTGGGAGCGACGATCTCGTTCTAAGGATCTAGCAGGTCGTCGACGAACGCGCGAAGCGGTGGCGTTCAGGGCAGGCGCGCGACGATCTCCTCACTCACCGCCCAGAGTCGCGTGGCCGTCGCGGCGTCGCTGCCGTCGGCGCGAGGCTCGGCGACGTTGCAGTCGGCGAAGTACCGGCCCGACACTTTCGCCGCCCCGGAATGGACAGCGACGTAGCACGATGTCGCCGATCCCTGCCCGACGTCTTTCAGGACTAGACGGCCGCCGAGGCCGAAGATCGAGCGGGCGACCGGGTTCATGTGGCGGCTCAGGTTGGTGAGGATGACACCAGGGTGCACAGAGTTGGCCGTCCTCTTCGTGCCCTCGAACCGGCGGGCCAGCTCTTTGGCAAAAAGCAGGTTGGCGATCTTGGATTGCCCGTAGGCCTTCCAGGGGGTGTAGTCGCGGTCGCCCGACAGGTTGTCGAACTCGATGCCCCCCTTGGGCGCCCGGGTGTGAGCCGCGCTGCTGAGCATGACGACCCTGCCGTCGGCGGCGAGCGCTTCGAGCAGGCCGGTCACCAGCAAAAAATGCCCGATGTGGTTCGTGAAGAACTGCAGCTCGAGGCCGAAGGCCTGCTCGCGTTTGGGCAGGGCCATGATGCCGGCGTTGGCGATGAGGCCGTCGATCCTCGCGCCATCGAGCGCCCCCTTCACCGCTTTGATGCAGCCGCGCACGGAGATCGGGTCTGAGAGTTCGCACTCAAAACCGCGGGCCGCTCCCCCCAGGGAGGCGAGCGCCGTGGTCGCCTTTTCCACCGTCCGCGCCGTGCCGAAGATGCGCCCGCCGCGCAGGGCGAGCACGCGCGCCGTCTCCAGGCCGAGGCCCGAGTTGCAGCCAGTGATGAGGAAGGTCTTCCCGACGAGTGAGAGGCCCGCCGTGACCTCCTCCGCGGTCGAGTTGTAACCAAAACCGTTTTCGCCTGCCGGCTTGAGCCTTGAGTACAGCGACATGGGGAATCCCTCTGAGTAATGCGAACTTGCGGCACGCGGGCCAATGACGACGGCTCAGGTTACGGCGCCGCCGTGACGCCGCCGTGACAAACGTACTTCATCTCGAGGAATTCGTCGATTCCATGCCTCGATCCTTCACGGCCGATCCCCGACTCCTTCATCCCGCCAAAGGGCGCGACCTCGGTTGAGATGATGCCGGTGTTGACGCCGACGATCCCGTACTCCAGGGCCTCGCTGACCCGGAATACGCGCCCCACGTCCCGGGCGTAGAAGTAGGCCGCGAGACCGAACTCGGTGTCGTTCGCCATCTGAATCGCTTCGGCTTCGGTCTTGAACCTGAAGAGCGGGGCCACCGGACCGAACGTCTCCTCCCGGGCCAGCATCATTGAAGGCAGGGCTCCCGCGAGTACGGTCGGTTCAAAAAACGTACGCCCAAGATGATGGCGCTTGCCGCCCGTCAATACCGTGGCCCCCTTCGCCAACGCGTCGGCGATGTGCGCCTCCACCTTGCGGACGGCGTTCTCGTCGATGAGCGGTCCTTGTTCGACGCCTTCATCGAGGCCTCCGCCCACGACCAGATCGGCCACGCGTTTCGTGAGCTTCGCGGCGAAAGCGTCGTAGACGTTGTCCTGGACCAGTATGCGATTCGCGCACACGCAGGTCTGACCGCTGGCCCGGTACTTCGAGGCCATCGCTCCCGCGACCGCGGCATCGAGATCGGCGTCGTCGAAGACGATAAACGGAGCATTGCCGCCCAGTTCCATCGAGACTTTTTTGACCGTGTCCGCGCACTGCTTCATCAGCAGTTTCCCGGTCTGCGTCGAACCGGTGAACGTCAGTTTGCGCACGATCGGGTTCGATGTCATCTCGCCGCCGATCGCCACCGCGTCTCCGGTGACGACGTTGAAGACGCCTTTCGGAATTCCCGCCCGCTCGGCCAGAGCGGCAAGGGCCAGGGCGGAGAGAGGGGTCTGGAGCGCCGGCTTCAGGACCATCGTGCAGCCGGCGCCAAGCGCCGGCCCCGCCTTGCGCGTGATCATCGCGGTCGGAAAGTTCCACGGTGTGATCGCGGCGCAAACGCCCACCGGTTCGCGAGTGACGTGGATGCGCTTGTCCGTCGTGGTCGCCGGGATCGTCTCGCCATACACGCGCTTCGCTTCCTCGCCGAACCACTCGATGAAAGACGCGCCGTAGGCGATCTCTCCCTTGGCCTCGGCGAGCGGCTTGCCTTGTTCGCTGGTGAGTATCAGAGCGAGGTCGTCCTGGTTCGCCATCATCAGATCAAACCACCGGCGAAGAAGATTCGCGCGATCCTTGGCCGCGCGCTGCCGCCAAGCGCCGAACGCCGCGTGGGCCGCCTCGATCGCCCGCCGCGTCTCGGAAGCACCCATGTTCGGCACGGCGCCGATCGGCTCTCCGGTCGCCGGATTCGAAATCGTAACGGTTTCGCCCGAGTCGGCCCCGACCCATCGTCCATCGATGCAACCCTGCGACCGCAGCAACGTCGGATCCTTCAGTTCAGGCATGGCGGGGATTGTAGATGCGCTGTCGGCGAGAAGCATGGAGGCTGGAGCCCAATTTGCCCCCAGCGCTATGTCGTTGGCTTCGGAAACGGATAGAAGGAGCGATTAGAAAGTGCGAAGGCAACCTCCTCAAGGGTCTCGACCTCCCATTCCTTGTCGAAGTCGAGCCGGCGAGGGTCGCGCTTGGACCTGGCGGACCCTTCGCCCCACAGAAGGTCAACGATGTCCATGGCGAACGACCGAAGGTCGTCGGCCGACGCGTCTTGAATAAGGAGCATGGCCCGAGTGAAAGCGACCCGCTCGTACGCATACATGCGTGCCTGATGGCGGCGAAGACGCGGGCTGTGCGCACGGCGGGACTC
>JANLWV010000052.1:0-3546 GCA_031364765.1 Vicinamibacteria bacterium | reverse complement strand
CAGGTCGCGGGCCAGGTCCACGATGGGATCGGCGGACGCCGCCGCGGTTTCGGGGTCCGCGTCCTCGACCCAGGGTTCGAGCCCCTGGCGAACCACGATCACGGCCGTGTTCAGGCGCTTTGTCCCCTCGCCCTCCAGGACCCGGAGAATCTCCAGTTGCCGCTCGATGCGTTCGGCAACGGTGCGGGCGTGCGGCAGGTTGATCCACGCGGCTCGCGCTTGCGGATCCTGATCATCCTTTTTCATGGCCTGGTTTCCGTAAATCTAAATCGAAACGTGTCTCTATGGGAGAGCAAGCGCCTCCTGACCTACGTCCCGCAGGAAAACATCGATGCGCGCTCGCGACGGCGGATCATGGCCGCCGACGACAACGGCTTCAACCACGTCAACGTCTCGAAGAGCGCCAACGCGCTTGCGCAACGCGGTGTCCTGGTCAACGTCGGCGCCCACGGACAGCGAGAGGGCCTGGGCCTTTGCGTTTGAGGTGTCCGCGTAGCGGAGCCATCCAAAAATCGGGCGCCTTGAATGCGGAGGCTGCCGAGCTACGGCCGTCGCAGCAGATTCCGTTTGGTGAATGAAGCGGGCTAGGGCTTAGGCGTCTCGGCCGGACGAGCGGGCCGGGTTCGATTCATCGACAGTGAAAGGCCGCCGAAGAAGGGCTCGGCTTTCCGGTCCACCTTGTGATTTCCCTGAACGAGGTACTCGAAGTTCGCCTTGTCCCACTGCAGCCCGGCCGTGGCCACCAGTTTCATCCACTCGCCGTGCGCAGTTTCGTCGGGAGCCTCGGTGGAGCCCTCGAAGATGGTGACGTTGGGATAGCGCTGCATCCAGCCCCCGGGCTGTGCGCCGCTGCCCGGAGCGACGCCACCGGCTCCGCCGCCTCCCGGTCCCGCCGCGGCCCGGGATCCTTTGATGGCCTTGTAGGTCAGGACACCGTCGGTGAAGTCGAGCTTGAAGTTCTTCTCATCGAAGGCGAACGAGTAACGTGCGTATCGATCGTAGGCGCGCTGATTCATCGCCCAGACTTCGGGCGCTGCCTTCACGTTCGCGGTGATCATCGACAGCAGCTTCATCTGTTCCGTCTTGTGCCGCGGATACCGCGGGTCGTCGAGCCACGAGAACCCCGGCATCCACCAGCCGCGCATGGTCCAGTAGTCGCGGGACTCCACCGCGCGCGTCCGAACCCACGCCGCGTATTCAGAAAACGCCTGCACCCATTCGTGAGTGGGGTAGCCGTGCGGGTTCAGGAAGATGTCGGGAAGCCAGGCGCGCCACAGCTTCGGGCGGACGAGCGTCTCCGGATACATCGGGTCGGGATCATTCTGCGCGGCCGTCACGTCGACCCCGAGCGAGCCGAGATAACCCGCGTGCAGCATCTGATGGGGCGTGCTCTTCTGGAGGTCGTAGGCGAGCTGTGCGCCATCGGGGTTGGTGAACGGATGCACGACCACGTTGACCTTCCTGAGCTTCTCCTTGTAGGCGGGATCGGTCAGGAGCAACTCCGCCATCTTCAGCACGTGGCTGGTCGAAGACACTTCGTTCGCATGCTGCCGCGCTGAGTAGACGAGAGTAGGTTTGATCGTGGTCTGCTTGGCCGCCGAGAGGTGACTTGCGTCGACCTTCGGCAGAATGTCCATCGCCCAGACGTCCTGGCCGAGGTAGCTTTCGCCGGCCTTGTAGACCGTGACTTCCGGGAAGGTCGACATCTTGGCCAGAAGCTCGGCTCCCTCGGGCGGGGATATGGGTTCGTCCCACTGAACCAGGGGGCCACCCGCGTATTTGTAGCCGCCGGGCAGGTACTTCTTGATGTCCGGCCAGGCTTCCGGAGCGCCGTTGGGCTTCAGGGTCGCCACCAGTTCGGTGGCGGCGGCGGCCGCGTGCTCCCAGTGGGCGCCCAGGCGCATGGTCCCAACGTCGTGGTAGGCGAGGGCGCTCTGGTACAACCCGGCCGCACGAAGAGCTTCGAGATTGGCCGCAGACGCGGTGACCTGCTCGGCGGAGATCATGGTGCGATCCACGCGATCCTCGGCGGTTCTCTTGATGAGATCGTCGCGTTCGTTCTTCTCCGAATCGACTTTGACCCGGAGGTCAAGACTCGCGAGCCCGGGCTGGCCTGCGATGACCCGGGCGGCATAGGCGGTGGGTCTCTCGGTCGCCACCTCCATGATGTCGAGCCGGGCCGAACCGGTGCGGCCGCTCTTCTCCTTGTACTCCACCGAAACGGTCGGCCGCGGTTCCGTGAAGCCGGTCACGCTGTACTTGAGGCGCCCGGGCTTGCCGTCCGACTTCGCTTTTATGTTCGGAATGATCCGGCCGATGTAGTTGAGCGACGGCCCCCGCGCGTAGCGGCCCAGGACGTCGAAGAAATGGATGGTGTTGAAGTAGATCTCTTCATGCAGCATCTCGGTAGCCGAGATCATTTCCTGATCGATGCCGAGCTGGTAGTCCGGTTCTGAGAGCGTGAGATCCACGCGCATCTCGCCGAAGAAAGGCGCATCCTCGGGCCGGGGCTTGCCCTTGTGAACGGCCATGACGTGGTCATAGAGACGGCCGAGGATCTGGGACTGGAAGACATCCCAGAACCGTTTGTAGTCGGTCATAACGCGCTCGTCCGCGACCTTGGCCCCGCCCACCGAAGCGTCAATCCAGCCGGTGGTGACGCGTGTCTTCTCGTATTCCGGGATGCGGTCGAACATCGAGCGCAGAACCCACTTCGGCTCGAATCTCTCAACAAGCAGCGAGCTGCCATCCTTCGCCCTCACCGAGACCTCGTAGGCGGGCGATCCGATGGGCATCTTCTCGATGACGATCTGCTTGAGGTCGAGCTTGAGATCGCGCGCCATCACGTCGGCGAAGGGATAGGTCTCGAGAAGCCAGCGCGTGGGAGCGAACACGGTCTGGGTCTTCCACTCCGAGGGAGGGCCGATCTCCGCAAACTTCAACGTTACGGTGTCGATCGGCTTTCCCGCGAGCCGTGGCATCACGGAGTCGATCAACCATGAGTAGCCCTGCTTGTACGCCGACAAAACGGTGACCGACACGTCCGCATCGCGTGCGCCCGCGGCGAGGACCTCGGCGCGTATCTGCTTCTCCATAGCCGTCCGAAGGGCGGGAGGTTCGGAAAGGCGGACCTCGATCTTCACCGGCGCGTTCTTCGACTTCCGGACCGCGGGCAAGACCTTCGCGCGGAACGTCTTCCAGAACTCATCCACCTCGGAGGCGATTTCCAGGTCGCCGGTCACCGGCGTGCCCGCGACCACGATGGCCTTCGCCTTCTGCACATCCAGGTTCTCGACCACGACGTCGAGCGTCCCCCCGAGTTTCGTTCCCACTCGATGGCGCACGACCGCTTCGAGACCGGGCTCAGCCTTTTCGAGGAATACTTTCACGCGGGCGCTCGCGATGTCCTTCCCTTGCAGGGACGTGACCAATCGCTCGAGTTTGTAGAGGGCCGTGGCCGCCTGACCTTCGGGCGAGCGGGCCTGGACGAACTTGCGGACGTCCTCCTCGATGTCATCCACCGTGGTTCGATCCTTGCCCCGAGCG
>JANLWV010000036.1:0-4405 GCA_031364765.1 Vicinamibacteria bacterium | reverse complement strand
CTCCAACGGGGGCTTCGCCGATGTCTACATCACCTTCGCCAAGATCGACGGCGAGCACTTCTCGGCGTTCATCATCGACAAAGGGTCGCCCGGAGTTTCGCTCGGCCCCGAAGAACGGAAGCTCGGCATCAAGGGAAGCTCCACCCGGCCTTTGATCCTTCAGGACGCGATCATTCCCAAAGAAAACCTCCTGGGCGAGATCGGCAAGGGTCACAAGATCGCGTTCAACATCCTCAACATCGGCCGGTTCAAGTTGGGCGCGGGCACGGTGGGCGGGTCGAAGGGTTCTCTCAAGATGGCCTGCGAATACGCCAAGGAACGGAGCGCCTTTGGCAAGAAGATCGCGGAGTTCGGCCTGATTCAAGCCAAGATCGGCGAAATGACCGCCCGGATCTTCGCCGCGGAAGCCATGGTCTATCGCACCGCCGGGATGATCGACGCGAACCTCGAGGGCGTTCACGACAACGCCACATCGCTCAAGCGCATCGAGGAGTACGACGCGGAGTGCTCGATGGTCAAGGTGTTCTGTTCCGAGGTTCTCGACTTCGTGGTCGATGAAACCGTCCAGATTTTTGCCGGCGCCGGGTACGTCGAGGACTATCCGGTGGAACGCTACTACCGGGACGCCCGGATCAACCGCATCTTCGAAGGCACAAACGAAATCAACCGGCTGTTGGTGCCCGGCCGTCTGGTCCGCCGGGCCATGAACGGAACTCTGCCGCTATTCGACGCCGCCATGGCGCTTCTGGAAGAACCTCGTCCCGAAGGCCGTCCCTCCGCGAACGACTCTGGATACCTCGCCGCGGAAATCCGGCTCACCAAGGGCGCCAAGAAGATCTCCCTCATGCTTTTGGCGCTCGCCGCCCAGAAGTTCCAGGCCAAGCTCCAGGATCAGCAGGAGGTGATGGGCTGTTTCGCCGATGTGGCGATCGAGACCTACGCCCTCGAGAGCGCACTCCTCAGGACCCGGAAGAAGGCCCTTCGGGACGGCGAAGCGGCGGCCGCGCAGTTCGCCCTGGCCCTTCAGGTCTTCGCCGAGGGAGCGGTCAATCGAATCGAAGCCTCGGCGCGGCAGGCTCTTCCGTCGATCGAAAATGGCGAGATGCTCGTTACCTGCATGGATGCGGTCGCGCGGTTCACCGATCGTCAGCCTCTCGCCACCATTCCCCTCAGGCGATCCGTGGCGACCATGAGTCTCGACAAGGACGGTTACCCCTTCGGCTAATCCTGAGCCAGGTAGTCCGTGGGTACCTGCGGCCCCCCAACTCTTAAAGGAACTCGATGACGTTGCGCTCGACGAGTCTCGAGAAGATCAGCATGGCCTCGTCTTCGGGCATCGGACAGATCTTCAGAATTGACTGGACGTCCCATTCGCCGTTCACCCGCGAAAGAACAAAACCCTCCCGGGGATCGAACTTCTCCTTGGTCAGGTTGGCCATAGAGAGCCGGAGTCGGGGAACCTTGTCCCTCGGCACCAGGCGCAAGGAACGAGTGCGCCCGCGTCCGTCGATCGAGATAACGAGGCCCTTCTTGGCGTGCTGGTTGAGTGGATCCAGTTTCAGGACCGTCTCGTAGCTCTCAAGGGCGGTGTCAAAGTCACCTGTGTCTATGGCCTGCCGCGCGGCCTTGAGCCCCCGCTGGATACGCATGACGGTCTCCACCGAATCGGTGGTGGTTCCGGGCCTGTCTACCTCTATCAGACCCCGGCCGTGCATCCCATACAGCATGACGGTGGTGTCGAAAACCGTCCGGCGAACTACGAAGGCGATCTCGGTGACCGTCTTGCCTTCGGCGCACATCAAGAGAACCTCGTGATCGGCCGGGTCTTCCGGCTGCCCCAGGGGCCGGAGCGTTGATTCGTGCGAGGGAATGACCGCGCGCATCCGCTCCCACTCATCGATTCGCCGGATCCCTTCCATGATGACGGTGGTGACGTCGAGATGGACCGGAAAGGGCGTGTCCCTTGCGATCTCCCCATCCATGAACTCGAAGTGACCCTCGCTCCAGTGGAAGAGATCGTAGATCGTCTCTTCCGCCTTCAGCGTGAGCATCCGAAGAAGATCCTCGTCCTTGAGCGCTCCGTTTTGGACGAGCAGGGCGCCCAGGAGCCGGCCCTCCGTTTCCTGGCGCAACAGGGTGCGGAAGAGCTGCTCTTCGGTGATGAGACGGTCACGAACCAGAAACTGGCCGAGAGACTCCCGCGGGTCGTTTGACCAGGACGAGTGGATGGCCCCGCCCGCGAAAGACACGCGCTTCTCGACCGCGCCCCGCGAGAAATGGAGAGTTCCGGTCTTCCTCCCCTGCGACACCCATTGAAGGATGTCGGAAAGCGCCATCGTTCCGAGTTCGCCCTTGAGGCTCAACCCAGGCCCCCAAACGAGGCCTGCGAACGACGTCCGAAGTAGAGGTAGTCACGCCAGGTGTCGGGCGCGAAACGGTTGGCGAAAAGGAGGGCGAGCGCGCGGGGAAGATCCGGGCGTCGAGGTTTTCGGATGAGGCGCATGGCCCGCTCTTCGGGCAGTCGATCCCCTTTGCGCCGGTTGCATTCGATGCAGCAGGTGACGATGTTCTCCCAGGTTTTCTCTCCGCCTCGCGCCACCGGCACGACATGATCGAAGGTCAGGCGGGAAGGGTCGAACTCGCTGCCGCAGTATTGACAGCGGTGTTCGTCTCTGGCGTAGACGTTGGACCGCGAAAAAGGCACCTCCGAGAAGACTCGCCGGAGGCGCACGTGGCGCAGCAAACGCAGGACGGAGGGGAGTTGAATCCTCGCCTTCACCCCGCGAATGAAGCGTTCATAGTTTCGACCACCTCGACTTTGTTCTGGTAAAGCAGGGTCATGGCGCGCTGCCACGACACGACACCCAGGGGTTCGTAGGTCGCGTTCAGAACCAGCGTCTGCTCCATAGTTCTCAAAGTCCAAGGGACAGAATATCTGACGCGGTCCATTTTTCCCGATGGACGGTGGCCCGATCGACTCTCGACCAGACAATTTCATGCCCCAGGCCGGGCCCGGTGGGCACCTGAATGAGGCCGCCTCGGTCGACGGTGACGCCAGGCTCGATGAGATCTTCGTCGAAGTACCGCCCGCTCGCCGAGGTGTCTCCGGGAAGGGTGAAGCCCGGCAAGGTCTGCAGATGAACGTTGGCCAGGCGACCGATGCCGGATTCGAGCATTCCTCCGCACCACACCGGGATGCTTCGCTTGGCCGCGGTCGCCTGAATCCGCCGGGCGCTTTCAAGACCGCCGACCCTTCCCGCCTTGATGTTGATGATCCGGCAGGCGCCGATGGCGATGGCGCTTGAAGCCGCCGCGTCGCTGGTGATGGATTCATCCAGACAGACCGGTGTTTGAAGGGTTGGCTGCAGCTTCGAGTGTTCGACGATGTCGTTCCAGGCCAGAGGCTGTTCGATCATCATCAGATCGAACGCGTCGAACTCACGGAGCCTTTCGGCATCCCCGAGCCCATACGCGCTGTTGGCGTCGACCATGAGGGGGACCTTCGGGAACTCTCCTCGAATGGCCCGGATCAGATCGACGTCAGCGCCGGGTTTGATCTTGATCTTGATCCGTCGATAACCAGCGGCGACTTCGACGCTCACCCGTTCCAAGAGCGAGCGGAGACTCGGTTGAAGGCCAATCGACACCCCGGCCGGGATGGTCTTCCGTCCGGTTCCGCCGAGTGTCGTCGAGAGGGACTCTCCCCGCGCCCTTGCGAAGAGATCCCAGATCGCCATCTCCAGGGTGGCTTTCGCCATTTCATGGCCACGGATTCTCGACAGGAGAGCTTCAGTTTCGCCGGGCGACTCGAAGGTATGGCCCAGAATGAGGGGAGCGAGGAACTCGCGAATCACGTGAGTGGCCGTGCCGTTCGTCTCGGGGAGATAGTACGGATGATCCTCGGCCACGCACTCGCCGACGCCCCAGGCACCATCGTCCGAGAAGACCTGGGCCAGTAGAAAGGACTTTTCAGTCGTGGCCCCGAAGGAGGTTTCGAACCGGAACTTGAGAGGCATCCTCAGGTGACGGAGTTCGATTCGAGCCACTCGTAGCTTCACAGTTTTCCCTTATCGTCCGCCTGGCAGTCGGCGCACTTCCCAAAGACCTGGTGTTTGTGCCCCTCGATTCGAAAGCCGATCTTTCGGGCCTCCTCGTCCTGGAGGGTCTCAATTTCGTCCGAAGTGAACTCGATGATGTCGCCACATCCGCTGCAAATGAAGTGATCGTGATGGCGTCGATTCAGCTCGCGTTCAAAACGCGTTTCTCCCTTGAGAACCAGAGCCTGGGCTAGTCCAGCCCTCTCCAGGAGTTTGAGGGTTCGATAGACCGTGGTGCGACCGATGCCCGGAGACTTTCGACGGACGAGGTTATAAAGGTCATCGACCGACAAGTGCTTGTTGGAGGC
>JANLWV010000546.1:0-1848 GCA_031364765.1 Vicinamibacteria bacterium | reverse complement strand
CCGTGATCGGTCTTCAGATCCTCGAGACGGTCCTCCGTGTCGATCGGATTCATTTCGAGGGCGGCCGTGTAAACCAGAAAGCGCGGTCCGATGAATTTCTCGTGGAGCTTGTGGTCCCGCAGAATGTGACAGACATCCTGGCAAAGGAAACACTCGATGCATTTCCGGAATTCCTGGACCCGATCGATGTCCTTCTGATCGGTCCGCCACGTCCCATCGGGCGCGTCGGCGGGGCGCGTCTGGAGCTTCTTGATTCCCTGCTTCACCTTGTAGTTCCACGAAACATCAGTGACCAGGTCCTTGAGCAACGGGAACGTCTTCATCGGTTCGACGGTGATCGGTTTGTCCTGGGGCAGTTCGTTGAGCCGGGTCATACACAGCAGACGAGGCTGACCATTGATTTCGGCCGCGCACGAACCACATTTACCGGCCTTGCAGTTCCAACGCACGGCCAGATCTGGAGATTCCTTGGCCTGGATCTGATGGAGGGCGTCGAGGACGACCATGCCCTCCGCCACTTCGGTCTGGTGTTCTTCCATGCGTCCGCCCGATTTGTCGCCGCGAAAGACTTGGAAAGTGAGCGTGCTCATGTGGGTGTGGCCTCTTCCAGTGGATCGATTTGAAATCAGCGCTACTTCAGTTCTTCAATGATCTGTCTCAGCTCGGCCGGCATTTCGGGCCGGTGAGCCTGGCGCAGGGTCATGGCGCCATCCTGACCCTTTTGAACGACCATGTTGACATCACCGAAAGCCTCGGCCTTCTCGGGGAAGTCCTCGCGGAAATGGCCGCCCCGGCTTTCCTTGCGTTCGATCGCGGACTTGGTGATGGCTTCCGAAACGATGAGGAGGTTCTTGAGGTCGATGGCAGTGTGCCAGCCCGGGTGGTATTCGCGCGCCCCCGAAACACTGGCCTTCCGCGCCCGGCCCTTGAGTTTCTCAATGACTCCAAGCGCCTTCTTCATCTCGGGCTCGGTGCGGACGATGCCGACGAGATCTTGCATCGAGTCCTGGAGGTCGGTCTGGATGCTGAAGGGGTTCTCGCCACTCGGTCGCGTGAAGGGTTCGATCGCGGCCTTTATCGCGGCCTCGACCCGGGCCGCGTCGATCGAGGCCTGGGCGTGCTTTTTGGCGAAGTCCGCGGCGTGCTCGCCGGCGAGCTTCCCAAAGACGACGATATCGGAGAGTGAGTTTCCGCCGAGACGGTTGGCGCCGTTGATTCCGGAGGCGCATTCGCCCGCCGCAAAGAGGCCGGCCACATTCGACATCTGGGTGTCGGCGTCGACCCGGATGCCGCCCATGATGTAGTGGGTGGTCGGCCCGACTTCCATGGGCACCGCGGTGATATCGATATCGGCGAGCTGCTTGAACTGGTGGTACATCGAGGGCAGTTTTCGTTTGATGTGCTCGACCGAATTGGGAAGATGCTCCTTGATCCAGCTGATGTCGAGGAACACCCCACCGTGCGGGGAGCCGCGGCCCGCTTTGACTTCGCGCATGATGCAGCGCGCCACATGATCGCGGGTCAGCAGTTCAGGAGGCCGGCGGGCGTTCTTGTCCCCTTGGGTGTATCGCCAGCCCTCTTCTGGCGTGTCCGCGGTCTGGGCTTTGTAGTTGTCGGGGATGTCCCCGAACATGAACCGTTCGCCATTCTTGTTGCGCAGGACACCCCCCTCGCCCCGCACGCCTTCGGTGACGAGAAGACCGCGGACGGAGAGAGGCCACACCATGCCGGTGGGATGGAACTGGACGAACTCCATGTCCATCAGTTCGGCGCCCGCTTCATACGCGAGGGCGTGGCCGTCACCCGTGCCTTCCCAGCTGTTGCTGGTGATCTTGAACGAACGACCGG
>JANLWV010000537.1:0-2670 GCA_031364765.1 Vicinamibacteria bacterium | reverse complement strand
CTTGCGCCTCAGGCCCTCGGAGATGTCCTGCGCGGTGGCGACCACCGCATCGATCGGGCGTCCCAGGGCGAACTCGGCCTCGGAGACTCGCTCCAGCGACAGAGGCGGCGCGAAGGCCAGCACCAGCCTCGCTCCCGAGCGACCGCACGGCACGCAGGAGAACCTCGACAGGGTTTCCACGTTCAGGCCATCCCAGAGGGTGGGGTCCGAGGCGTCGTGATCGATCGAGACGAAGGGAAGGCGAAGCGCCTGCGCATGCTGCGAAGCACTCTCGCGTGGCGAGTCCTGAAGCGTCATCCACCTACTCTAAACGCCCACTCCGATCCTGCGATCCTCAAATGGGCGCCGGGGGCTTTTCATCGCGGTAGTGGTGGCGCTGGAACGTTCCAAGTTCGGTGGACACCCGAGCCCCCTTCGGAGTATGTTCTTCGCAAATCAGCAGGCGCCGGGCGCGGGCGCGGCGGTTCGGACCTGCGGCAGGCTTTTTTCGGCACCCATACTTTGGCGCCCATACTCAGGAGTAACAACATAATCATGACTCGATCTTCACAGAGCGCGCCCCGCTCGCACTCCCTCGTTCCTTATCTGGGCTTTGCGACGGCACTCGCAATTTCACTGATTCTTCTGCCCATCCCCGCGCTGGCCCAGATCGATTCCGGCTCTATCGTGGGCGATGTAATCGACTCTCAGGGCGGCGCCCTGCCGGGCGTCACCGTGGTAGCGACCCAGGTAGGCACCGGTTTTTCATTCACCTCCACGACGAACGGCAAGGGCCAGTACAGCTTTCCCAACCTGCGCATCGGCAGTTATGTGGTCACCGCCGAGCTTGCCGGATTCAAGAAGACCGTCCGGTCCGCGGTGCAACTCCACGTTCGGGAAACGATCAAAGCCAGCTTCACGCTCGACGTGGGCGCCATGACCGAGGAAGTGACGGTCAGTGGCGAAGCGCCACTGCTCAATACCCAGACGGGGGAAATGGGCTACTCGGTCGACTCAAAGCAGCTCAACGACCTTCCGTTGCTGGGACGCCGCTACACCGAACTTGCCCTCCTTCAGACCGGCGTCGTTCCGTCGGGGGCGGGTATCTCGTCTCGCGGTGAGGACACCTTCTTTAACTCGAACGGAAACTTCGCCACCTGGAACAGCTTCGTCCTTGACGGCGGGGACAACAACTCCTTCTCCACGAACCTGCAGGAGCGGACGCCTCAGGTCATTCAGCCGCCCGTAGACGCGATGGAGGAGTTCAAAATCCAGACCCGCACCTACTCTGCCGAGTTCGGCCGCTCCGCCGGCGCCGTCATAAACGCCTCCATCAAGCAGGGCTCGAACGACTTCAAGGGCGTGCTCTTTGGTTTCGGGCGGGACTCCAAGTTCAACGCGAATACCTTCGCGAACAAGGCCGCCGGCAGGGCGAAAGGGAAGTTTGACGAAACCGTGGCGGGCGGCGTCCTGGGCGGCCCGATCGTGAAGGACAAGCTCTTTTTCTTCGTGGACTATCAGGCGACCCGCACCAACCAGGCGCAGAGCAACCAGGCTGTCGTGCCCACCGCCCTGATGCGAACGGGGAATCTGATTGAGTTGTCGCGTGCTGTCAGCGGCGCCAACCCGTTCGTCCGGGCAGGATGCGTCAATGCAACGACCAAGGTGATCAGCCCCGGCTGCATCGACCCCGTCGCCGCAAAGCTCATGGCTCTGTATCCCCTGCCTAATATCCCCTCCGAGCTCTCCAAGGCGGGACAGCCGGGCAGCTTCGGCCTTCCCAACTACATCAACACCGACCCCCTGAAGAACACGATCAATTCCTACGACGTGCGTCTCGACGCCCGTCCAGGAACCTCCGGCAAGACTCTCCTCTTCACCCGCTATTCGTATTCGAAGACGGAGCGCCGAGAGCCTCCGGTACTGGGCCCCGTGGCGTCGGGTGATTTCGCTTCCAACATCGATATCACGGGACAGAGCGCGGTCATCGGGTTGACTCGCAACCTGAGCAGCGCCATGGTGCTGGACGTGCGGGGAGCCTGGAACAAGATTCAGGGCGACACCTTCCATCCTGCGTTCGGCCAGGACACCAACGCCCAGGTGGGGCTCCGAGGCATCCCAACCGACCCCCGTTACAGCGGCGGCATCCCGAACACGAGCATCGGCGGGTTGACTCGCCTGGGCGGGCCGTTCTTCCGCCCCCAGTTCCAGACCTCGAGCATCAAGCAGTTCTCCGCCATCCTGGCCTGGAACCGCGGCGTCCACTCCTTCAAGTTCGGCGCGGAAAGACGGCGGGACGCCGTGGACTACATCGATCTCCGCTCTCTCAACGGCGAAATGAACTTCGCCGATGCCCGATACACGGGTGCGGGTATTGCCGACTTCCTTCTGGGCCTCGCCACTCAGCAGCGTCTGACCACGTTCCACGAAGCGAATCTCTACACTGACGGAACCGAGGTGTTCGCTCAGGATTCGTGGCGGCCGACCAGCAAGCTCTCGCTCAACCTGGGCCTTCGTTATGAGTTCTTCACTCCCATGCTCGCCCGCGATGGCATTATGACGAACATCGACCCCGCGAACGGACAGCGCATCTCCGCCAAGTCGTCCGGCAGCCTGTACGAGCGCTCCTTGGTCCACCCCGACCGCAACAACTTCGCGCCCCGCTTCTCGTTTGCGTACTCGGCGAACGAG
>JANLWV010000477.1:0-7934 GCA_031364765.1 Vicinamibacteria bacterium | reverse complement strand
ACCCGCTCCAGACTGCCGAGGCCGATCTCTCTTTCGAGAGACGCGGTTTCGCTGACCGCCCGGGAGGCTCGCTCTCCGCCCGTTTCCAGGGCCAGAGCCCGCGTCTCCTCGAGCACCAGCTCGATCGGCGATCTGGCCGAGGTCTCGTTCACGGGTGGCGTCGATCCTGCGGAGGGCGCTCGTGGGCGCCGTCGATCGGCCGCGCGATGTGACTACAATGCTGGCGCGCCGCTTTGGTCGCGAGGCGCCCAGTCACGGAGAGCGAATGCAGCAAGTGGGAATGGCCGAAATTCAAAAGATCTTCGAAATCACCGACCCGATGGGGATTCATCGCGAGAGCCTCATGATCCCTCTCGGTCCCAAGAACCCGGGACCCGTGAAGCGGAAGCCCAACGGCAAGTTCGAGATCGTGGTCGATGCGACCATGGACTTCGACGTCTGGTTGATGGGTCTGGCCGACGCTTTGCGCGCGGCCGGCGCCTGAGGAACCCAATCGAACCCGCGCCAAAAAGAAAAGCGGCGCCATCAGCGCCGCTTTTCAAACGGAAGGGTTCGAGGTTTTCTGATGCTCCCATGAGCTCGCCATTATGCGGCTTTTGGGAACGTGCGAGACCCTCAGAAGGGCAAACTACGCGCCGAAGACCGCGTCCTTCGCCGCTTTCGCAATCACGAACTTCAGGCGCTTCCTGGCCGGAATGCGGATTTCCGCCCCGGTCTGAGGGTTGCGACCCTTGCGAGCCTTGTAAGCGCGCACTACCAGTTTGCCCACGCCCGGAATCACGAAGCCGTTTCTCGCTTCCTTGTGAGCCAGACGGGCAAGCTCCTCGAGGTACGACGCCGAGGTCTTCTTGGGGATGGACGTCGCTTCTGCGAGTGCGGTCACGAGCTTTGCCTTTGTCATCGGCTTTGCCATTGGTTTTCTTTCCTCCTAGAAAGGGTTGTTTTTGAGAACGGCCACATCATGAATCGTAGTGAATCGTGATCCAGGCCGAATCGCGCGACGCGCTTAGTGACGCGAAATCCGCCCGAGTGGCCGCATTGTACGTGTTTTGGCGGGGTTTCTGTCAAATTGCCAAAGCACTCGAAGAATATGCGGGCTAGCGGTTCAACTCCATAGGCTCGCCTTCAAGAATAAAAACGATCTCGCCGGCTCTCGAAAATCCCAGATCCTCCCGCGCGAGTCTCTCCACCGCGCGAGGGTCTTCACGAAGAGCCTTGATCTCGGCGCGAAGCCGGTCGTTCTCTTCCCGCAGGGCGTTCACGGACTGGCTTAACTCCTGGAGTCGGGATCGCTCGCGGAAGACGTGCATCACGCCCTCTTCATCCCGCAAAGCTCCGTAAACGATCCCACAAACAACCAAAGTGGCCACGGCCAGAGCCTTCAGCCTGCGAGTATGGGAGGGCGAGTTTGGGGACGGAAACATCTCAAGTAACTTCTCTTTATCGCTATCTAAAATATTGTTAGACATTGATATTCTATCCATTACACGCCCGCCTGTCGAGAGCCTGCCTGAGTGGCCGAGGTTTCGTACCTCTCAAACAGCGCATGGAGCTTCGAAGCCAGACCCTTGAGGCGCTTCAACCCCTTCTTGAACCGGCGATGCCGGTTCACCAGTTCTCTCACCCGGCCGACCTGCTCCTCTTTGAGGTAGATGAAAGCGCCTGCGCCGCCGCGGCGACTCGACAGGACGTAATACGGCCCGTGCTTCTCGCCCTGGGCGCACACGCAGTTCGCCTTGCCGCAGAGCGCGAACCGCGAGAACAAGGAGCCGCGGATCTGCTCTCGCTCCTGGAGGAGGGCGTCGACCACGGACTCGTGCTCGATCAGCCGATCGCGAATGCCCTGCTCCAGTTGAACAATGTCGGCCATGTCTTACAGCAGACTATGAAATATCACTGTAAGAATGTCAAGCGGATCCTTTGGCTACACTTCCCGCTCATCAAGGAGAAAGTCATGACCTATTTCCTGTTCAAGACCGAGCCGTCAGAGTATTCGTTCGCCGATCTCGAGGCGAAGGGCTCGGGAGTTTGGGACGGTGTTCGCAATCCGGTGGCGCTCAAGAACATGCGCGAGATGGCCAAAGGCGATCGCGTGTTCGTGTATCACACGGGTTCGCAAAAGGCGGTGGTGGGACTGGCCCGCGCCCACTCGGCGGCCTATCCCGATCCAAACCAGCCGGCCGGGACTTCTCTTGTCGTTATCGATCTGGTTCCGCTCGCCGCGCTGAAGGAGCCCGTCACCCTCGCCGCCTTGAAGGCCGACTCGGAGTTTGCCTCCTCGCCGCTCGTGCGGCAGGGCCGCCTGTCCGTGGTGCGGCTCACCGGGCGGCAAGCCGCGATCATTGAGAAGCTGGGCGAGAAGCGGGGCGGAGGCGAGTGATGTCCGCCGAGCCGGGACCCTCGTCGTCGCCCCTTCCTGGGGCGATTGTCGTCCTCTGCGCGGTGCCCTCGGAGTTCGACTGCGAAAGCCTGGCCAGAGACCTTGTCGAGCGGTCGCTCGCCGCCTGCGTGCAAGTGGGGCCCGGTGTGACCTCCGTCTACCGATGGAAGGGTGCGGTGGAGAAAAGTTCCGAGAGGCTCCTGCTCATCAAAACCCGGCGGGAACTCTTCAGCGGAGTTGAAGCTGCCATCCGGGCCGGGCACCCCTACGATGTGCCGGAGATCATCGCCCTGTCTGTCTCAGACGGCCATGCGCCGTACCTTGCCTGGATCGCGGAGGCTACAGTCGAACGCGACTGAAGCAGGAGCGGGAGCGGGCGGACGCCTCGCGGCCTACTTCACCGGAGCCAGGTAGTCCGGCGGGATGAAATCGGGGCTCACCGGATACGCGAAACTCCGATAGCCCTTGAAGTCGGGCCGGCCCGCGTCTTCCCACGCGAGCAGCCACAGGTGCGCCAGCATCTCAGCCGCGGTGGCCAGACGCTCGACCGTGAGTTCATGGAACTTGAAACGCAATTCGGAGGCGTCGCGACGTTCGGCGCCGAAGCGCTTTCCGTCGAGCCCCACCCCGCTCGCCTTCAGTACCGCGAACTTGCGGTCGATGGCGTTCGCGGCGGCGAGCCTCGAATACGAGTCGAGGGCGAGTGCCGTGGCCAGGGCCACCGGGTCGCGCGAAAGACTCGGGCGATCCGCCAGGGGGATCTGCTTCAGGGTGCGCTCCAGCCCGCGACCGGTGAGAGCCGCATCGAACACTTCCTGATCCAGGGCGAGCCGGTAGCTGCTGACCACGGCGCTTTCGAAGTAGCTGTGAATCCCGCCCTGTCCGGTTTCCCAGCCGTCGTAGTGGGCGGTCGCGTGATACGGATTTCCCAGATCGCCGATGAAGTGACTCATGAGCCCGGCGGTAAGGAAGGCGCGATCGATCGCAGCGTCGTCGGTCTTTCCGCTTGAGGCCGATGTCTTCAGACTCTCGACGGTGAGTCGATGGAGCTGGCTCACCCGAAAGGGCGCGGTTCCCGCGCTGCTTTCGTCGGGGCGGTCCGGGTCCTTCACCGGACACGTGTAACCCGTCGGCGGGCGGGCGCACAGCTCCTTCATACGGGACAGGGCTGCTTCAGGGGTGCGCGGGGTCGTGGCGAACGTGACCTCCGGCGAGACATATTCGAGATCCAGGAAATGAGTGGGCGCGTTCAGTTTCTCGATGGCCTCACCTTGATTTCGCCACACAATGTCCGGCACATTCGACAGATGCCCCAGCATGAATTCCTTGCGGCCAAACTGAGTGGCGAGGGGAGTGCCCTTCGCGACCTTTGCGGCCAGAAGGCGAACGGCCACTCGCGTGACGATGTCGTGCCCTCGTTCGCCCCAAGCCAGGGTTCTCGGTGGCGTGGTGAGGCCGACCATGAGGGCTAGAGCCAGGACCTGCTTTGTTTTACGTGTCATGGGGAGTTCCTTCCCTAGGCGCCTTTGATTGTCCTGTGGGTTAAGGCGATGAGAGCGATGATGTGCAGGATGATGGCGCCCCACCTCGCGCTGTTTGCCGGCGAGGAGAAGCGCCAGGACGTTCAGGATCAAATGAGCCGTCCGATCAGCGGTTCTTCTTGAAGACGAAACGCAGGTAGAAGAGCGAGACGAAGATCAGTGCCACCGCGAGGCCCAGGAACGCGAGCGAGAGTCCGAAGAGCGAGAAACATTTCGAGGTCGAGACTACACGTTCCAGAATCCTGGAAAGGCGGGGGTGGGTATCCGATCTTTGTTCAGCGGTTGTAAAACCTGCGCAGCGCACGCGTCCTTAGCCGTCGACTGTCGTCAAATGAGGCATGACCCGATTTCGCCTCCCGTCTCTACTGCTTGCCCTGTGTCTGCCTGTCGTCGCGTTTACCCAACCAGAAGCGCCCGTTCTGATCCTCCCCGCGACCCCCGTGGGCAAGGCGGTGGGCCTCTTCGTCAAGGCCATGAACTCGGGTTCCCTTGAGGAACTCGAGAAGTTCCACACGGATCGTGGGGGGGAGGCCGAGGCCGCTCAGCAGGACTTCGGCTTCTACCAGCAGTCCGGGGGACTCGATCTAAAGAAAGTGGTTGCGGCTTCAGACTTCCAGATCGACATTGAGGCGAAGACTCGAAAAACCAGCCGCGCGGTCGTTCTGCATTTTGCAGTGGACGCAACCCCCCCTCACCCGGTTTCGGATGTCGGGGTGCGGCCCTTAGGCGCTCCCGGACCGGACGGCCCGCGCGGAGGTCCGAGAGGTCAGGGAGGTCCCGAGCGGGCGCCGAGGCCCTCGGCCGACGTCATCGCGTCCGCCCCGGCCATCGTGGACCAGGCCATCGCCGAGGGCTTTTCGGGCGTGGTGCTCATCGCGAAAGACGGAAGGCCCGTCCTCGAACGAGCCTCGGGTCTGGCGAACCGAAGCTTCGAGGCAAAAAACCGGATCGATACGAAGTTCAATCTGGGTTCGATCAACAAGACGTTCACCAAGCTCGCGATCGCGCAGTTGCTTCAAGCCGGGAGGCTCACGCTTGACGACAAACTGGGCAAGTTCCTGCCCGACTTTCCAAACTCCGATGCCGCGGCCAGGGTGACGGTCGTTCAGCTCATTGAGATGAGGTCGGGGATAGGCGACATCTTCGGCCGCGAATTTGAGGCGACGCCCAAGAACCGGATCCGAACTCTCGCGGACTACCTGCCCCTGTTTGCGAAGAAACCCCTGGCTTTCGAGCCGGGCACCGCCAGCGCCTACTCGAATGGCGGCTATGTGACCCTGGGTCTCATCATCGAGAAGCTGACGGGGCAGACCTACCACGACTATGTTCGCGACCACATCTTCCAGCCCGCCTCCATGTCGGACACCGACTCGTTCGATCTCGACGCCGTGGTGCCGAATCTCGCCGTCGGTTACACCCAAAAGGGAGCGGGCGAGCGCACCTCCAATATCTACTTCCTCCCCGGCCGGGGAAGTTCCGCGGGCGGCGGTTACTCCACCGCCCCGGACATGCTGAAGTATGCCGAAGCGCTGGTGGCGAACCGGCTCGCCTCCGCCCCCTTTACGGCCTGGTATCTGGGGGGACCAAGGCCCGACCTTCCGGCTCCGGCATCCGCATCGGCGGCGCCGATCCGCGGGGGCCTGGGAATTGCCGGTGGCAGCCCCGGAGTGAACGCTGTGTTTGAGGTCAACGTGGCCCAGCGACTCGTCATCGTGGTCCTGACCAACGAAGATGCACCGGCGGCCGAAGACCTCGCCCGCAAGATTCGCCTCGGCACTTAGGCGCGAAACTTGCGCGGGCTTATTGCTGGGGCTGACCGAAGAAGGGAAAGTCTGTGGTCAGGCGATAGGGCATCAACCTCGGGACGGCCCACCGGTCGGCCTTCATCACGGCGAGCAGATCGTCGGTCAGGAACATCACGGACAAGGCGGCCCCGCTGAAAATCGCGTAGGCCCGTTCGGGTGATTTGGCGTCCGAAAGAAGTTTGTTCACGAGGGCGAATGATCGCGCCGCCGCGATCCCCGAGGTGATGCCAGGCTGGGCGCCCAGCTCACGCGTCAGATCGTCCCTCGTCCAGATCGGAAGGGGAGCGCCATCAATGAACACGGTATAGCTCTGCTGCTTCCGGTCGTCCTTCAGTTTGGGCACCCGAACACCCTGGGCTTCAAGGAACGGGCGTAACTTCCCAATGAACGCGCCGACACCGCCCCTGGCCAGGGTCAAACCGTCGGCGCCGAACACGCGGCCCGATTCGCCGAAGAGCGCGGGCCATCCCTTGTCCTTGATTTCCGCGCGCACCTTCTCGGCGTTTCCACCCGCATACTTCAGGAACTGCTTCTCCTCGAGCTGTTGGAGCAGATCGTCGCCGGGGGCGGGAGGCCTGGCGCACGCCGTGGCCAGTCCAAGACCCGCGAGAACCGCCAGAGCGCGTCGTGAGATGGCGGGTGGCGTCTTCATCCGACGGACAGACTATCCCGACTTGGGGTCGAGGACAACCGCCTCGTTCCGGGCGGAAGAGCGGGTCGAAACCCGCGGCTTGACCACCGCCACGGCGATGCCTCCGAGGATCAGCGGGGCCGCGATCAGGAGGCGGGTGGTGAGCCGCTCCTGAAGGAACAAAACTCCCAGGAAAGACGCGAGGGGAGGGACCGACAACTGCACGATGGCCGCGCGCGTCGGGCTGAGCGACGGCAAGGCGGCGTACCATGCGACGTAGCCGAGCCCGGAGGTGATTCCGCCTGAGACGGCAGCTAAGAAAAGCCCGCTGGCGGTCACACGGGGCGACACGATTCCCGAAGCGCTCACGACCAGAGCCAGCGGAACGGATGCGGCGAAGTTCAAGGCAGTGGCTTGGAGGGCCGGGCCGCTGTTTCGACCGCGAAGCGAATAGAGGCCCCAGAAAAAGCCGGCCCCCGCCATCAGGAGCACGCTGCCCGGATCAGGCGACTCGAAACCGGGCCGGGTCAGGTACACGAGACCAAGAAGAGCGAGGCAGAGTCCTACGCCTTCGCGCAGGCGCAGTCGACCGCCCGAGATCACGTCGGCGCCGATCATAGTGGCCTGAACGCAACAGAACACCACGAACGCCCCGGTACCCGCGGAGATTCTCTGGTAGGCGAGGGAGAAAGGGAGCGCGTAGAAAAAGAGCGCCGCGGCCGAAAGGGCGACACTCCAGGGCGACCAACGGCTTCGACCCAGGACGGGGCGATTGGAGCTTCGAGTGATCAAGAGCAGAACCGCCGCCCCGGAAGCGAGGCGAACAAGCGTGAAGCTTGCCGCGTCGATCCGATCCGAGCCGAGGGCGGCGCGGCACAACAGGGAGTTCAGTGCGAATGAAATGAGGGCCAGGAACGTCAGGGCCACGGTTTGCCTCACAGAACGTTCCGGCAGGCTCGGACCTGGTCTCGCGATGGCCGCATGATTCAATACGCGCGGGCGTTTATGGAATGAGGGGCTTAGGCGAACCGAATCTGGCTTGAAAGGCCGTGGCCGCGCGCAGATAAGCCTCGCGGCCCTCCGGTGTCGGGATCTGTTGAGCGGCCGCGCTGATGGCCACGGGCAGGGCGGACACGGGATCTGGACCGACGCTCCGGCGAGCTTTTTTTTTCGGCGCTTTCGGAGTCACCGGCCCCTCGACAAACGCGAGCGCCCGCGGGGCCAACGGACCGGCGGCCTTTTGAAGGCGCCATACCAGCGTCCCCTTCAAGTCGCGTACCGTCTTTAGCCACGAACTCGAATCCGCGCGGATGCGCAGGACGTCGCCCTGGAGGCCCACCACTTCGCTGTGGTTCGAGACCGCGTCTCCGGCAATTGCCGGCCACAAGGCCTTGAGCACGGCCAGTCGATGCGGTTCGGCCGCGGCGAAGAATTGAGGAAGAGAAGATGTCGACAAGGGGAAGGCTCCGCGCGAAGCCACACATTACTATGGCGCAACCTGGCGCCTTCGGGGCGCCGGTGTAGCATCGTCGCCTCGGTCGGCGGTCCATCACAGAGCCCAACGATGAGCCCCTCGG
>JANLWV010000457.1:0-1588 GCA_031364765.1 Vicinamibacteria bacterium | reverse complement strand
TTCCCGGTGTTGGCGCTTTTCTCGATCGCCTCGATGACGCGGTCGAGCATCTCGGTCTTGATCGCCGCCTCCACCTTCACCTTGGGGAGGAAATCGACCACGTACTCCGCGCCGCGGTAGAGCTCGGTGTGGCCCTTCTGCCGCCCGAAACCCTTGACCTCGGTGACCGTGATGCCCTGCACGCCGATGGCCGAGAGGGCTTCGCGCACCTCGTCGAGCTTGAACGGCTTGATGATTGCCGTGACCAGTTTCATGTTGTCTCCCCTTGATCGATCAGAATTTGTAGAGCACTTCGACGCCGAGGGAGCGATCGGTCTTGCTGGCGGTCGATCGATCCGACTTCAGGAACGCCTCCTTGTCCGACCAGTCTCCGCGGACTTCCGCTCGAACCTCGAAGTTCTTGTTGATCAGATACGCGAGGGTTGCCGTCGTCTCCTTCCATTTCTGCACCAGGCCGGTCCTGTAGCCATCCTTGTCGTCGAAATACTCGCCCCGGAACGAAAGGCGCCACTGGTCGCTCAACTGGTAGTTGACGTAGCCGGCGAGTCCCTGCCACTTGGCCTTGCCGCCGCTGGCACTTCCGCCCGCCTGGGTCCCGTAGTCGAAGTTCAGGATGAGCGTCAGGGGGTCGGCCAAGTTGAACGTCGCCACGACATCCAGAAGATTGCGCGTACCGTTGGCCTCGGACTTCGGATAGTTGGTTACCAGCTCCTTGCCGCTGTAAGCGGCGACCAGCACCGACATCGACTTGGAAGGCGTGATTGCCGCTTGCAGCTCGAGCGTCTTGTCGCTATTCGGATCCTTGAACGCATCCCAGCCCTGATTGACGCCGGCGACGAGGCTGAGCGAGTCGCTTACTTTGTAAGTGGCCCGCACGCCGGCATGAGTGAAGGGAATGGCGTAGCCGAACAGGATCGAGCGCGAGTAATTGGTGTCGGCTGCGCTCTTGATCACCTCGGCTCCGGAGAGGGTGACGAACTTGCCGGCGATCAGGGTCACAGGGCCGACCGCGTAGTGCACGTACGCCTGCGTAAGGTCGGCGCGCTTGTCGACTCCGTTCGCCGGACCACGGTTCTTGTCGATGGTGCCGTAGGCCGCGATGACGTCGGCGTCCTTGCCGAGGGTGACGTCGACGAGCCCTCCGAAACCGCTCTCCGGGAGCTTGGCCAGCTGTAGGTCGATCGCGTGCAGGTTCACTTCATTGCGCTCGAAATCGAATACCCGGGAATTGATTCCGCTCACGAACTTTCCCGCTCCGCGCAGGTTCGTGTACCCGACATCGATGTGGCCCGTGAGATCGAATCCGGCGATCGAAAATACGGGCTCCGCAGCGGGTTCGGCCGGCTTGTCGGGCGGCGGGGCAGTCTGGGCGAACCCATTGATCGAAGCGCCGAGGAGACCTGCCAGCAACAGCGCTTTGGGGGGCATCCGCATGTTGATATCCTTATGAGGGTTTGAGAAAAGGCAGCACTGCGGCCGTTAGGAGCAGCAAACATGCCATTCCCAAGTCGTTGTTTGGAAAGGGCCGAAATCCCCGCCCTCGGGCCCACGCACATTGGCTGTGCACGGTTCCGGGGCGCGGCACCAA
>JANLWV010000445.1:0-18318 GCA_031364765.1 Vicinamibacteria bacterium | reverse complement strand
GCCTCCCTGTCCTACCGCGCGGGACGGCTTCCGGAGGCCGCCCGCGCGTTCCACCGGGCGCTGGAGCTCGACCCGGACCGGCCGGCGGTGCGCCAGAACTACGGAAAGCTGCTGCGCGATATGGGCCGTCTGCAGGAGTCCGAGAAGGAGCTGCGTCTGGCGCTCGAGCAAACGGACGCGGTCGACGCAAGAACGCGAGCGAGCCTCGCGCAGACACTCGCCATGGTCGGCAAGGCGAAGGAAGCGGAGACACTGGCGACCGAGGCGCTGCGCATCGAGCCGAACGACCCCGAGGCGCTGCTGGCCCGGGCGCGGGTGAAGGCGGCGATGGGAAAGAAGGATGAGGCCATTGAGAGCTTCCGAGCCGCCGCCGCCGCCGGGGAGCCTGACGCGCGGATCGAGCTCGCGCTCCTGCTGTTGCGGTCGGGGGACCCCGGCGCGGCTCGGTCCGAAGCGGATGCCGTCCTGAAGGAGCGGGCCGGCCATCCGTGGGCGCTCGCGGTCCTCGGGCAGGCGCTGGTTCGCGAAGGCCGGCGTGACGAAGGCCTGGTCGCGCTGCGACGCGGCCAGGCGGCGCGCCCCAAACGCCCTGAAGCGTGGCTCACCCTCGCGGAGGGTTTCGAAGCCGCGAACGACAAGGCCGCCGCGGAAGCCTGCCGCCGCGCGGCGAGAGAACTCACCGGCTCGTAGCCCGGATCCCACGCCGCGGATTCGGCGTGTTCGTGTTTCGCGACCAGGGAAGTTCCGGGCAGACGGCGAGGCGTGAGCCGAAGGCAGTGACCGTCAGCGGAACCGGGGGTCGCCGGGGTACCGGGAGCGCGCCCGCGCCGCCCAGACCCGACCGGCTTCGACGTCTCCGAGAAGCGAGAAGGTCTTCATCACGGTGAGGTAGGAATCGGCGCCCGCGCGCGGGTCGGCAGTCACCACGCCTTCCAGCACGGAGCGCGCCTCGGCATCCCGAGCTTGCGAGCGGTAGAGCATGGCGAGACCGACCCGGCCCTCCCGCGACCAGGGCGAGGTTTCGATCTCAGCAAGGAACTCCTGCTCGGCCTCCTTCTCGCGTCCGAGCCGGGCGAGACAATCCGCCATGCTGGCGTGGAGGCTCATCACCACCGAGCCCTTCTGCAGCGCGTTCTCCTCGGCGGCGCGTCGGAACGCGGCGACCGCCTCCTCGAAGCGGCCCGCGCGACGTGCGACGACGCCGAGCGTGAAATGACTCATCACCCGGCGAGGGTCGGCACCGAGGCTGCGCCGCGCGTATTCCGCCGCTTGCGGGTCATTTCTCTCGTCCAGCCGGATCTGCGCCAGCATCTCGTAGGCCTTGCCGGGCTCGCGCTCCGCCGCGATTTCGGCGTGCTTGACCGCGAGGTCGCGCCGGCCTTCGAGAGCGAGGATCCGGGCGAGGGCGAGGTGGGCCTCGGGCCGGGTGGGATCGAGTGCTACCGCCCGGTCGTAGGCCGCCACACCCTCCTTTCGCCGATCCATCTCGACGAGGGTCACGCCCAGCATCTCCCACGCATCCACCATGTCCGGGCTCGCGGCCACCACCTTCTGCAACTGCAGGGCCGCCTGCTCCCCCTGGCCTCCGAGCCGCAGCGCGAGGCCGCGCTTGAAGTCTTCGTACGACGCGATGCGATCCTTGGGATCGGGGCGGTTCGCCTTCTCGCTCGAGGCGCCTCCGGCGCCCACGTAGCCGAGCGCCTGCAGCTTCTCGCGCACGTCCCGCGGCACCTCCTCGGGGCCTGCGGCGTCGCTCTTGCCTTTCTGGTCGATGAACCGCGCCATCGCCGTCCCCACGTTCGCGCGTTCCGCCGCGATGTTCCGTTTCTCACCCGGGTCGCTCGCGATGTCGTACAGCTCCACTCGAGGAGCGCGAATGAAGCGATAGCGAACGTCGGTCGCGGCCAGAAGCTCGCTCCAGCCGAAGTGGTAGCGCGGGTAGTACGTCTCCGAGTAGACAGCACCTTCATGGGCGCCACCGTCGAGGGCCGCCCTCAGCGAAACACCGTCCATTCCGTCCGCGGGAACGCCCGCGAGGTCGAGCAGCGTCGGCGCGATGTCGGACTGAGCGACGAGACCGCCGACGCGCGAGCCTCCGCGAACGCCCCCGGGCAGGCGCACGATCAAAGGAACGCGCAGCGCTTCCCGGTACAGGAAGATGCCGTGCTCCTCCTCGCCGTGGTCGTTCAAGCCTTCGCCATGGTCCGAGGTGAGGGCGATGACGGCACGGTCGTAGATCCCACGCGCGCGCAGCCCATCCAGAAACCGACCGACGAGCTCGTCCGCGTACGATACGTCGCCGTCGTACGGCGAACCCATACCGCGATATCGCTCGGGAGGCGAGTAGGGCGAGTGCGGCTCGTACAGATGCAGGAGGGCGAAGAAGCGCCGGCCCTGCTGGGCCTCGACGAATCGCGAGAGAGACTCCACCGCGACCGAGCCGTCCCGCTGGAGGTTGCCGATCGACTCGGTGCCGGGGGTGGTCTCGAGCGCGTCGTCATAGACGTCAAAGCCTTGCGCGATGCCGGTGGCGGAGCGCAGCACGTAGGCCGAAATCGCTCCGCCCGTGCTCAGCCCCGCCGCCCTGAAGCGGGTGGCGAGGGTCTTGTGCTCGGGCGCCAGGCGGAACCCGAGGTTGTCGCGCACGCCGTGGCGCGGTGGCAAGAGTCCGGTGAGCAGCGACGCGTGCGCCGGCAGCGTCATCGGGCAGTGGGAATAGACGTCCTCGAACACGATCCCCTCGCGTCCGAGCCGGTCCAGGTTGGGCGTCCTTCCCTCGCGGTAGCCGTAGAGCGGGAGGTGATCGGCGCGCAGCGTGTCGATCGAGATCAGGATGACCGGGGCGTCTCGGTAAGTCGAGACGGCGCGGGGCGCGCCGCAGGCCGCGGCGAAGAAGAGGAGCGCGATCGCCGCCAGGAGCTTGCGCATGCGCGACGGATCTTAGCGCGGGCGGTCGAGACGATAATCACGGGCCACACGCCTAATATTCCATCTTTCCCGGCAGGAGCCCAGCATGGCGTCACGACGCGACTTCATCAGGAACATCGGCGCTGGACTGGCCGCGAGTTCGTCGGCGAGCGAAACCCTGGCGCTTTCTCTAGCCAGGGGCGACAAGGCCGGCTCGAAGCGATCGGGCTCGGAGGCCCTGCTCGTCGACAACCCACATCATCCTGAGCCAGCACCCTTGGGCGTCGATCGACTGCCCCTCGCCTGGTACAAGACACAGTCCGCCCGGATGCGCGAACAGGCTGCGGCCCGCGGCGTCGATGTGGTCGTCTTCGGCACGGATGACAACATCGTTTACTTCACGGGTTGCTTCCGCGGCAGCGGCGAGCGCTCGACCTGGGTCGTCCTTCCGACGAGGGGCGGCCCTTCAACCGACGACACGGTCTATTGGTACTCGCCGGGCATCGACCGCGACCTGATCCAGTCATGGTGGTGCACAGAGAACGAGTATTACTTCTGCTATCCGCACGCGGAAGGCGGTTTTCCGAACCGGGGCCAGCTGAAGCGCGGGAATCGCGTGGACCTGTGGGAGTGGATGCTCAGCGGACTCAAGAAACGCGGCTACGACGGCAAGACGATCGGCCTGGAAGGCGAACTCCTGCCGTCCCGCGCGGCCACGTTCGCGCGGGTTCTTCCGAACGCGAAGTTCGTCGACGTTTCCGACCTCGCGCTCAGGATGCGCATCGCGAAGTCCCGCGAAGAGATCGCCCTGACCCAGCGCGCGTATCGCTACTTCGACCGCATCCACGCCTTCGCCCGCGACTACATTCTCGAGCATGGGACAAACGCGACGGATTACCAGATCGGCCAGGCCCTCGCGCAGTTCGGCATCAACCTGCTGATGAGGGACGTGAAGCGCGATGGCAAGCCCCACCGCGCGGTCGGCATCGACGTGACCGGAAACTATGTGCGGACCGGGGTCGCGACCGCCTACCCGCACCCGAATCAGTTCTTCCATTCGAAGGTGCGGCGCGGCCAGCCGCTCTACGTCAACTGCGACATCCTGCTCGGCGGCTACGGAGGCGAGTGCTACCGGAACTACGTGATCGCACCGTCTACGCCCAAGCACGACAAGATGTGGCAGGTGGTGGCCGAAACCGTGGAGATCATGGTCGAGAATGTGAAGCCGGGCGCGCTTTGCTCCGAAGTCGCGTGGAAGGTCCACGAGCATCAGATCAGAAACGGGATGCAGGACTTCATCTACCACCGGCCTGGACATGGCCAGGGACAGAACTACGAAGGCCATCAGCCGCCGCATCTCGCCCTCGGCGACGACACCGTGATCGAGGAAGGAATGACCTTCTCGGTCGAGCCTGGTCTTTACGATGAGAAGAACGGCATCGGCATCAATCCCTCGGACCGGCTCCTCGTGCTCAAGGACCGCTCCGTCCGAATGAGCCGGGTGCCGTTCTCGAAGGAATGGAGTTTCCTCCGGATCTAGTCAGGTGTTTCATGCTTTGGGGTCTTATCCAGGGCGAGACGCGCACGACGGAACGGACGAGGGCTCTGAGGACCTAGGCCGAAATACCCACCTGGAACGTGGCGGCGTAGCCGGAGGACGGCGAGCCGGTCGGGGTCACGAGTTCGGAGGACAGGCTGTCGGCGAAGATGCCGTCCGAAAGGTTCGTCTGGGGATTGCTCCCGCGCGAGGCATAGACCCCGCTCGCGTGAACCGCATTGTTCACCGCTTCAGGGAACGCGATCTGGGTCGCCTTGACCGACCGCCCGCCGACCGTGACCTCCAGGTGAATGTGGGTCGCCCGACCCTGGTACCAGCCTGGATAGATCGTGGTGAATACGACTTCCCCGCTCGCATTCGTGGTCTGAATTCCGCGCAGGTACGTCTGGGATGCCTGGGAGCCGTACTGCGAGTAGTTTCCCGCCGCATCGACGTGCCAGATCTCCACATTGGCGTTCGCCACCGGCGCACAACTGGCGCTCGCATTCACAACCTTGATGGTGAGGGTGAGTACGGCGCCGGTCTTGGTTTCGCGGATGTCGCTCCGGAAGAGGTCGGTCAGAGACGGGAAGGGTCCAATGGTCTCGGTCGGAGTCACCGCGCAGGAGGCGTTGGTGGATCTCGTGGTCGCGGTTGAAGTCGATGAAGGGCTGCTGGCTGTATTGCCGCAACCAAAGGCAAGTCCGATGCCCGCGCCCCCCAAGGCCTTGAGAGCCTTCCGTCTTTCCATCTTCCTGCTGAACATTTTCTGTCCCTTTCTGGTGCCACACCAATTGTGACGGGGTCGGGTTAAGCAAATCTGAGGCCAGGCGCGATATCCTGTGCGGATGCTCAGAGCCGGAATCGTCGGTCTGCCCAACGTCGGGAAGTCCACATTGTTCAATGCCGTGACCCGCAACCGCAAGGCGGAAGCGGCCAACTACCCGTTCTGCACGATCGACCCGAACGTAGGCATGGTCACGGTGCCCGACGCGCGCCTGGAAGTCCTCCGGAAGATCGCGGGCACGAACGTCGTGATTCCCGCGGCCATCGAATTCGTGGACATCGCGGGCTTGGTCAGGGGCGCGAGCCAGGGCGAAGGCCTGGGCAACAAGTTCCTGACCCACATCCGGGAGGTCGACGCCATTGTCCAGGTCGTCCGCTGTTTCGAGGACGTGGACGTGCCGCACGTGTCCGGGACCGTCGACCCGGTGCGCGATATCGAAGTCGTCAACACGGAGCTGATGCTCGCCGACCTCGACACCGTCAAAAAACGGCGCGAGCGCGGCGCCCGGGACGCGAAGCGCGGCGACAAGGCCGCCATCGCCGAAGAGGCGGTTCTCGCCAAGATCGAAGCGGGGCTCGATGCCGGGAGGCCGGCCCTCACCATCGACTTGACGAAAGAGGAGAGGGCACTCTCGGCCCCCCTTTTCCTCCTCTCCGATAAACCAACGATCTTCGCCTGCAATGTCAACGACACCGACCTCGCCACCGCCGATGAAAATTTGTACGTGAAGAAAGTGCGCGAATATGTCGGCGGCCACCTCGCCTGCGAGGCGGTCGTGGTGAGCGCCCAGATCGAAAGCGATCTCATCGACCTCTCGCCGGAGGACACCGCGGCCTTCCTCCAGGATCTGGGCGTTGACGAGAGCGGCATGGGCCCGCTGATACGCGCCACCTACCATCTGCTCGGCCTCCACACATACTTCACCGCGGGTGAGAAGGAGGTTCGGGCCTGGACGATCCACATCGGCGACACCGCGCCGAAGGCCGCCGGAGTCATCCATTCCGACTTCGAGCGGGGCTTCATCAAGGCTGAGACCGTCGCCTATGGCGATCTGGTGGCCTGCGGCTCGGTTCCATCAGCGAGAGAGAAAGGCCTCTATCGCATGGAGGGCAAGAGTTACGTCGTCGTCGACGGCGATGTCATGTTGTTCAAGTTCAACGTCTAAGGTCGCTTCGGCGACGTGAAGTCGCCTCCGCTTTGGTTTCGGGAGACTCGCCTTCTACAACGCGACTATCCTTGCTTTGATGAGTTTCCGAGTCCTTGCCGACTACCCTCGCCGCGCGCATCTCGAGTTCTATCGGGCCAATCCTTCGCCCTTCTATGCGGTGACGTTCGAACTTGAGGCATCGAAGGTTCGGGCCCGCGCCCGGGAGGTCGGCCGCTCCACCTATGCGGCTCTTTGTTGGAGTTTCCACCGGGCCCTGCTCAAGATCGAAGCGTTTCGCGTCCGCCTGGACGGTGAAGACATCGTCCTTCACGACACGCTCCGGATCGGGATGACGGTGCCGGGTCCGAATCGAACCTTCACCTTCGCCACCCACCGGTGGATTGAGCCGGCCGCCCAGTTCCTGGAAACGGCCGCGGCGGAGATCGCGGATTCCTCCGCCGTCGTCAATCTAAACCGCGGCGCGGCCCCGGACTTCGCGTATTACACTGCCGTCCCGGGCGTCCCTTTCCTTGGCATCACGCACGTCCCTCACCGCGACCCTACGGCCGGACAACCCATGACGGCGTTCGGCAAGTTCCGCGAGGATGGCGGCCTCTTGTTCGTCCCGGTGGGACTCCAGGTGAACCACATGTACGTGGACGGAGCCGATCTCAGCGACCTCTACGAGGCCGCCCAGATCTCGTTCGTCGAAGCGTTCTGACGCCGGCCTTCGCCTCTACTTCTCGGCGAGCTTCCCGACGCTGCCCTTGCCCACCCGCGGGCCCTTGTTGTCTCGAACCGGCGCGTGATCCAGATTGGCGAGCCGGCGGGCCGTCTCGTAGATGAGCTGGCTGATGCGAGCCATCTTGTCGAACGCGATCCTCTCGACGCTGTCCGTGTTCGCGTGATAATCGGTGTGAAGCCCGGTCGAGTAGAAAATGATGGGGACGCCCTTCGCCGCATAGGAGTAGTGGTCGCTGCGGTAGTAGACCTGTTCGGGGTCGGTCGGGTCGTTCATCTCGTAGTCGAGCGTCAGGGGAGCAGCGGAACTCGCGTTCGCCGCTTCACTGATGTTGTGGAGCTCGGTGCTGATCCGGTCGGAGCCGACGAGATACACGGTTCCCGCCTCTTCCGGCTTGTCGTTGCGGTTGCGGCCGACCATGTCCAGGTTGAGTTGCGCCACCAGCTTCTCCATCGGCACCGCCGGATAGTCGGCGAAGAAGCGGGAACCCCAAAGGCCTCGCTCCTCGCCCGAGTGCCAGATGAAGATGAGCGAGCGCTTCGGCTTCGGGCCCTGGGCGAAGGCTTTGGCGAGCGAGAGCAGGGTCACGCTGCCCGACCCATCGTCATCCGCACCGTTCCAGATGCGGTCTTCGAGAGCGCCGTCGGTCACCCGTCCCGGAGCGCCGGCCCGGCGGCGTCCGTTCGGAGCCTCCTCCACTTCGCCTTCGGCGTAACCCACATGGTCGTAGTGAGCGCCGAACGCGACGTACGTGTCCTTGAGCTTCGGGTCGGAGCCTTCGATGATGCCGACGACGTTGCGCGTGAACTGAGTCCGGACGATCTGATAGTCGGCCTGGATGCCGAACGTCACCGAGACGCCCCTGAGCGAGACCGCCGGCAGCGGTTCCTGGTTGGCCGCCTTCTCCTTCAACTCGGCGTACTTCACGTCAGCGCCGCTGAACAGGAAGTCGAAGAAATCGTCCTGGCCCGACACCACCGGCGGGATCATCTGGTCAAGACGCTGGACGGTGATGAAGTCGGGCGTGGGCAGAGGCGCGCCGAAGCCTCCACCGCCGCCAGGTCGAGGCCCGGCTGCGGGTGCAGGAGACGGACTGGGCAGAGGCGAAGCAGGGGGGGCGGGAGGAGCGCTCCCCGGGCCGCCGGGCGACGCCGTTACGGGGCCAAAACTCGCGATCGCCTTCAGCTGATCCGTGCCGTAGCGCGCGCGGCCGCCAAGCAGTCGGCGGAGTTCAGTGGCCTCCGCGCCTTTCGGCCCCCGGGCGCCGAGAAAGACGACCACCTTTCCCGCCACATTCCTGCCCACGTAGTCGTCGTGGTTCAAGGCCGGAAGAACCGCGCCATAGCCGGCGAACTCGATCTGGTCTGAACTGAACGTCCGCGGGCCGCCGACATTCCTGGGGAGGGTGATGCCTTCCCCGTCCTTGAACGTCCGCGACTCGCCATTCACCGTGACTGTGACCGTAGAGCGAGGGTTGGCCTTCACACCCAGCACCGCGACTCGCTGGAAGTACGAGCCGTGGTCGCCGCCCGGCTTCACATTCCACGACCGCAACTCCCCCGCGAGGTAGGAGGCGGCGAGGCCGAGTCCTTCCGTAAACGTGGCGCGTCCTTCAAACTCGTCCGAGGAGAGGGCGGTGAGCCAGGATTTCAGGTCGGCGGCCGTGATGGAGTTCGCTCCCCCCGCCGCGGCCTGCGCCACGTGGTTCGGAACGGCAGCGATGGCGAGCGCGCAGGCGACGCCCGCAGCCAGGAAACGTCGGTTGGGCGAATGAGTCATGGTTTCTCCGGGGTTTCGGGGCGGGGCTGGTCGAGGAAGCGGCTAGAGCTGGCGGGCGGTCGCTTCGCAACTCGACACGTCGAACTTGCCGGGCGCTTCTATATTCAGCGTCGTGACGACGCCGTTTTCCGCGATCATCGAGAAGCGCTGCGAGCGAGTGCCCATGCCGTGCTTCGACGCATCAAGTTCAAGGCCGATCTTCTTCGTGAAGTCGGCGTTGCCATCGGCCAGCATGAGAACCTTGCCGTCCGCGCCCTGCGACTTGGACCACGCGTCCATCACGAAGACATCGTTGACGGCCAGGCAGACGATCGAGCCGACGCCCCTCGCCTTCAGTTCGTCGGCCTGTTTCACGTAGCCGGGCAGATGCTGCTTGGAGCAGGTGGGCGTGAACGCGCCCGGGACGGAAAAGAGGAGAACTTTCTTGCCTCCGAAAACCTCCGCGCTGGTGAGCGGTCTGGGGCCGTCGGCGGTCATGGTGGTGAATGTGGCCTCGGGCACGCGGTCGCCGATCTTGATGGGCACGGTGGATCCCTCGTCGTTTGAAGTTCAGAAAAAAGAGAGGGGGGATTGTATCCGCGTTCGCCGACCCGGCGGGCGCCGGCTCCTGTTTGGGGGCCCCTGGCACTAAGCGATGGCCGGATTCACTCCGGCCGAAGCGACGGGGGTCTGGGGGGCGGGTCCGGGCAACGCCCCCCAGCTCAAGACTAGACGAGCTGAGTCGGGACCTGGACCGGCTGCTTTGTGAAGTACCGGAAAGCCAGGTAGCCGAGCGCGGCCAGGCCTCCCAAAACCAGCACCGAACGGATGACGCGAAGCAGGCTGATGAACCAGGCGATCCCGATGCCGAAGGCGGCCCACTGAACCCACCAGTGACCTGGCGACGTGACCACATTGACGACGAAGAGCATCGCGAGAATCATCGGACCCGTGATCAAGAACTTGATCGCTTTGAACGTCTTATAACCAGGAATCACTGATCTCATGGGATTCTCCTTACCCGTTGCCATAAACAACGAAACCCCGAGTCCAAAAGTTCGAACAAAGGGCCGTCTGGGCACAGCGTCGTCTGGCGCGGCTCCATCCCGTGCCTCGGGCCTCAGCCGCCGTTCGCGCAGCGTGCGTATCGGCTCCGTGCGGACGGGCCGAACGCGGGCCAGGGGCTCCTAGTAAACTGCCCCGATGCGCATTGTTGTAGCCATGTCGGGCGGCGTCGACTCCTGCGTCGCGGCCGCCCTGCTCAAGCAGGAGGGCCACGACGTGGTCGGGATCTCGATGCAGCTTCACGATCAGAGCGACGGGCACGGTTCGTCCTTTGGGCGGTGCTGCGCGCTCAATGACCTGCACGATGCCAGGCGTGTGGCGGCGCAGCTTGACCTTCCGCACTACGTCCTCAACCTCGAAGAAGCCTTCCGAAAAGGCGTCATCGAGCCTTTCGTCCGCGACTACACCGAGGGTCGCACTCCCCTTCCCTGCGCCCACTGCAACACGGACGTGAAGTTCGACGCGCTTCTCGCGCGAACCCGGGCGCTGGGAATCGACCGCGTCGCCACCGGCCACTACGCCCGCAAGGATCAGGATCCCACGACCGGCAGGTTCCGTCTGCTCCGCGGCGCCGATCCGGACAAGGATCAGTCGTACTTCCTGTTCGGACTCACGCAGGATCAGCTCAAAGCCGCTGTTTTCCCGGTCGGCAACCTTCACAAGTCGGAAGTGCGCCGCATCGCGAAGGAACTTCACATGGCCACGGCGGACAAGGCGGAAAGCCAGGAGATCTGCTTCGTCCAAGACGACAACTACGCGGGCTTCGTCGAGAAGAACCGCCTGGACGCTCCGGTCCCGCGCGGCGCCATCATCGACAGAACCGGCGCTCAGGTCGGCGAGCACGCAGGCGTGCACAGGTTCACGGTCGGACAACGTAAAGGTCTCGGCGTCGGCTCTCCCGTCCCCCTCTACGTGCTCGGCATCGATGCGGGCCGGCGGGAAGTGATGGTCGGCCCCGAGGGGGCGCTCCTCTCGTCTCGCGCCCGGGTCAGCGACGTCAACTGGCTCTCCATCGACGCTCCGACCTCTCCCCTTCGCGGCACCACGAAAATCCGCTACCGCGCGAAGGACGCTGCGGTCACGATCACGCCGGACGCCGTCGGAACGGGCGCGACCCTCGACTTCGACGAACCCCAGCGCGCGATCACGCCCGGCCAGGCCGCCGTGCTCTACGCGGGCGACGTCTGCCTCGGCGGTGGATGGATCAAGTCCGGCGCCCACTCGCCATACCCGGCAAATTGAACCCTGCCTACATCTCGCCGATCAATCGCGAGGTCCCTCTCGCTCGTCCCGGGGAATTCACGCCCCTTAAGGTCGGGCGGATCGCGGTCTCGCCGCCGGTCGTCCTCGCCCCCATGGCCGGCGTGACCAATCCGCCGTTCCGGTCGATCTGCCGCGAGTTCGGGGCCGGCCTTTACGTCAGCGAGATGATCACGGCGCGCCCGCTGGTCGATGGCAACCCGAAAACCGAACTCCTCGCGAGCTTCGGCCCGGACGAAACCGTGCGTTCCCTCCAGCTCTACGGCGTCGACTCGCATTACGTGGGCGAGGCCGTCCGGGTTCTGGTCCGCGAGGCCCGGGTCGATCACATCGACATGAACTTCGGTTGCCCCGTCCGCAAGGTCACCTCGAAAGGCGGAGGGGCCGCTCTTCCCCTGAAACCCAACCTTCTCCGCAGCATCGTAAGGGCCGCGGTGCAATCTGCGGGTTCCACTCCCATCACCATCAAATTCCGTAAGGGCATCAACGACGACCTCCTCACGTTTCGCGAGACGGGCCGGATTGCCGAGGGCGAGGGCTGCGCCGCCATCGCCCTCCATGCGCGGACGGCGGCTCAGCTTTATGACGGCGAGGCGGATTGGACCGCGATCAGGGAGCTCAAAGAAACGGTTCGGGGAATCCCGGTTCTCGGCAACGGCGACATCTGGGAGGCGCACGACGCGCTGCGGATGATGCGGGAGACGGGATGCGATGGCGTGGTGGTCGGACGGGGCTGTCTCGGCCGGCCATGGTTGTTCCGCGATCTCGTGGACGTGTTCGCGGGCCGCGAACCGCAGGATCCGCCGAACTTCGGTTCTATCTCGGCGACCATGATGAAGCACGCCTGCGGCCTCGCCGCCTTCATGGGCGAACTCCCGGGCATGCGCGCGTTCCGAAAGCACTCGGCCTGGTACACGAAATGTTTCCCCGGATCGGCGCCCCTTCGCGACGCGCTCATGCGTGTCGAGTCGCTCGACCAGCTCGCCGAAACCATCGCCACCGTCGATCCACAGACTCCCTTTCCTCCGGCCGCCGTGCGCGTCTCGCGGGGAAAGAGCGGCGGAACTCAGCGGGTGGCGCTTCCCGAGGGCTATCTCGACGCCCTTGAGGATGCGACGCCTCCGGGGCCGGAGGCCGAGAGCGCCGACTCGGGCGGCTAGGAAGCGGCTCGGCCTTCTCGATGCCGGCCCCAATTGCGATGTCCTCGGCCGCCTGACCTTTAGCCGCCGGTGCAAAGGCGGTGGTGAAACCGGAGGTCGCCCCGTCTATCATTCCCGGGATGGCCCGCCACATCCTAGCTTTCGACGATGCCGAAGCCGTGGCGCAGTACGCGGCTCGCGAATTTGTGCGCCGGGCCCGCGCCGCCATCAAGACGCAAGGCTCCTTCAGGGTCGCTCTCGCCGGAGGTTCAACGCCGCGGCGCACCTATGAGCTTCTCGCGGAAAAGCCCTTGGCGCCCCAGGTGGATTGGGGTGCGGTCCACATCTTTTTCGGCGACGAACGCTCCGTGCCGCCCGACCACCAAGACTCGAACTTCAATACCGCCCAGAGGGCGCTACTGAACCATGTCCCGGTGCTCGAGGCTCAGGTGCATCGAATGGCCGGTGAACGCGGCGACCTGAAGCAGGCGGCTCGGGAGTACGAGCGTGTGCTCGCCCGGGTTTTCGGCGTTTCCCTCGACTCTGCCCTGCCCCGCTTCGACCTGGTTCTGCTCGGCATGGGCAAGGACGGGCATACCGCCTCGTTGTTTCCCTATACCACGGCGCTGGACGAAGCCCGGGGCTGGGTGGTCGACAACGATGTCCCCAGCCAGCAGACCCAGCGTTTGACCCTCACCGCGCCCGTCATCAACGCCGCCCGTTGTGTGGTGTTCCTCGTGGCCGGGAGCGACAAGGCCGAGCCGCTGCGCTGCGTCATCGAAGGGTCGCGAGACGAGAGACAGTTCCCCTCGCAACGGATCGCGCCCACCGATGGCGACCTTCTCTGGCTCGTGGATCGCGCCGCGGCGGCGGGCCTCACCCAGAAACCCGAAGATCCTTCAGGCTTGCAGCCTCTATCAACATGACCTCCTGATGACCTCCTCGATCAAACTCGCGCCTTCCATCCTGTCCGCCGATTTCGCCCGCCTCGCTGACGCCGTCACCCAAGCGCAGGCCGCGGGCGCGGATCGCATCCATGTAGACGTGATGGACGGTCACTTCGTCCCGAATATCACCATCGGCCCGGTGGTGGTCCGGTCGCTGCGCAACGCGACGCAGCTGCCGCTCGAATGCCATCTGATGATCGAGGATCCGGATCACTACGCCCCGGAATTCGCGGCCGCCGGAGCGGACACGATCACCATCCACCCCGAAGGCGCGCGACACCTTCATCGAACCATCCATCGAATCAAGGAGCTCGGAAAACGAGTGGGGGTGGCCCTGAACCCCGCGACGTCGGAGGCGGCGATCGAAGAAGTGATCGCTGACGTGGATCTGATCCTGGTCATGACCGTGAACCCCGGCTTCGGCGGTCAGAGGTTCATCGAGAGCACGCTGCCAAAGCTCCGCCGCATCCGCGAAATGATCGACGCCGTGAACCCGAACTGCGAGCTGGAAGTCGACGGCGGCATCGACGCCGAAACCGCCCCGCTCGTGGTCTCCGCGGGGGCAAGAGTCCTGGTCGCCGGTTCAGCGGTGTTCGGGGCCAAGGACGGAGTCGCCGCCGGCGCGAAGCGAATCCTGGACGCCGCCACGCACGCCCTGACCCACCCGTACCGATAGAGGCCGGGTGATTGTGACCACCAAGGGCGCCGGGCGTCGCATGAGAAAGCGGCGGGGCTTTACGCTCCTGGAGATCCTTATCGTGGCGGCCGTCATCGGCATTCTTGTCGCAATCGCCGTGCCCGGCCTCTTGCGGTCGAAGCTGTCCGCGAATGAGGCCGCCGCAATTACGGACGTTCGTGAGGCCGGAATGGAGGCCATGCAGAGGGCCGGCACGGGCGCGCCCCTCGTTTGCCCCTCTCCCCCAAGGGCGTTCAGCGCCACCAGGGCGGGCTATGTCCGAGGATGCACAAACGGCGTCTACTGGGCCACACCGATGACCAGGAACAGTACCGGCATCCGCGGCTTCGGAATGGATGCAACCGGGCGAATATGTTTCACCATGGACGGCTCGATTCCCGTCATGAACGGGAATTGCAACATTCTCAAGTGACCAGGGAGCGGCCACGCCCGAGGGCGCCAGAAATTCACACGAAAAACGCTTGACAGGAATGACGGTGGAGGAGCAGATTCGTGTTGCCGCTTGCGCGACGGTTTAAGCGCAGCCGCAGAACACAGGTCGCAAAGAAACTTCTAACCCTTCGGGAGGCGCGAAACAGCGAAAACACCGCATGTCCAGCGAAGCTCCACCGAAGACAAGCGGCCCCTCGAACGCCAAACGGCGTACCGAGGGGCGCTCCAAGTAAACCAGAGCTGTCTTTTCGAGACAGCCAGGGATCTATCAACCGATCCCACCCCCGGGCCTGGCTTGTTCGCGTCCCCGCATTGTCGGGGCCGACGCCAGGCCCTTTTTCTTGATGTGCATCATCACGTCACGGTGAGCGCAGGCTCCTTCAGCGCCGCCCGCTTGCGTGCTCGGGACTCCGAACACCGATGCTTAGCGCTCAGCCGCCGTTGTGATCAGCAGTACGCCAGCGACGACGTCTCCCAGACCCTCTGCCCGCCTTTGAAGGCGTTCAAGTTGTCGCCTCGCCGGCAGCCTTCGGGCATCTCCTTGAGCAGTTTCGTCTGACCGCCGCCCAACACCACGTAATCGGCGACCAGACCCTTCCGCAGCAGCGCGGCGACAACCGCGACGTTTTCGCGCCACTTCTTCTTTCCGTACTTCTCGTAACCACGGACGCCGACGTAGTCCTCGTACTCGCCCTTCCGATACGGGAGGTGCGCGAGTTCGAGAGGCGCCACCTGGCCGCCGACAACCAGGGCCGAACCGAGGCCGGTGCCGAGGCCCAGGAACAGCATCGTGCCGCCATCGTAGCTGCCTAGCGCCTGCATGGCCGCATCGTTGATCAGCTTCACCGGCTTGCCGAGCGCTTTCTGAAAGTCGAATCTCACCCAGCCCCGGCCGAGATTGTGAGGCTCGTGCGAAATCCTTCCGTTCACGATGGCGGCCGGAAAGCCGATCGATACCACGTCGAACGGCTTGTCCTGGGTCACCTTCTTCACCGCCAGAACCAGCGCTCGCGGCGTGAACCTCGGGCCGGAAGGCACCTTCGTCGGCTCCTTGTCGCCGCTCGGGAGGAGTTTCAGGTTCGTCCCGCCCACGTCCAGTACCAGAACTCGCTTGCTCATAGCGGCGTGTGCCAGCCCCCCACTTCGGAAACCAGACGATCGGCCTGCGGCGGACCCCACGAACCCGGCTCGTACTCCCACAAGTCGCTCGGTCCGTGGATGACCGGCTCGACAATGCGCCAGGCCGCTTCCACGGTGTCGTAACGGGCGAAGAGCGTGGGATCGCCGTGCATCGCGTCGCCGAGGAGCCTCTCGTAGGCGTCCATCTCGTCGCCCGTTGTGCCCTGTTGCACGACCGCAAGCTCGACCGGCCGCCCGGCCATGCCGTCCCCCGACCGCTTGGCCCGCGCGCCAATGGCGATCTGAACGTCGGGACCGAGACGGAAGCGCACGTAGTTCCCCTTCGAGAACGCGGCTTCGTGGAAGACGACCTGCGGAGGCGTCTTCAGTTCGACCACGACTTCGGTCACCGTCTTATGGAGCGACTTCCCTCCCCGGACGAAAAACGGAACCCCCGCCCAGCGCCACGAATCGATCCAGAGTTTCAAGGCCGCGTAGGTTCCGATGTACGAGTCCCTCGCTACCCCGGGCTCATCTCGATAGCCGCGGAACTGCCCCCGCACCATATGCGCGTTGTCCAGCGAGCGGACGGTGCGCAGGACTTTCGCCTGCTCGTCGCGGATCGCGTCCGGACTCGCGGACGACGGCGCCTCCATGGCCAGGAAACCAACGACCTGCAGGAGGTGGTTCTGGATGACGTCCCGAATGATCCCGGTCTCGTCGTAGAACTTCCCCCGGCCGCTGACCCCAAAACTCTCGGCCATGGTGATCTGAACGTTCTCGACGTAGTTCCGATTCCAGATGGGCTCCAGAAAAGAGTTGCCGAACCGGAAATACAGGATGTTCTGAACCGCCTCTTTCCCGAGGTAGTGGTCGATCCGAAAAATCGCAGCCTCCTCGAACGCCTTATGAACCACTTCGTTCAGGGCCCGGGCGGTCGCGAGGTCCCGGCCGAACGGCTTCTCCACCACCACCCGGCCATTGACGTGGCAGTTCGAGTCAGCGAGTTTCTGAATGACGGTCGGGAAAAGGCTCGGCGGAATCGCGAGGTAGTGGGTCGGATGCGTTGCGCGCTCGGCATCCAGAACCGATTTCAGCTGAGTGAACGTTTCGGAAGCGCCGTAGTCACCATCGACGTACCGCATTTTCGAAGCAAGGACCTTGAAGGCATCCTCCTTCAACCCGCCGTAAGCGGTGACGCTGGCCCGGGCCCGCTCGATCAGTTGCTCGGTCGTCCAGCCGGACTTGGCGACGCCGATGACCGGAAAGGTGAGCTCACCCCGCTTCGCCATCGACTGAAGCGCCGGGAAGATCTTCTTGTAGGCAAGATCTCCGGTCGCGCCGAAGAAGACGAGGGCGTCGGAGGGGGGTTGCTTCGCCGTCATTTCTTTTCGACGTGGCCGCCGAAGCCGAAGCGCATCGCGGAGAGAACGCGGTTCTGGAAATCGTCCTGGCCGCGGGAAGCGAAACGTTCGAAGAGCGACGCGGTCAGAACATGAGCAGGAACACCCTCGTCATTCGCGGCCGCCACCGTCCAGCGACCTTCGCCCGAATCGGACACCTTGCCCGAGAAGTTCTGCAGGTCCGGGCTCGTCACGAACGACTGCGCGGTGAGGTCCAGGAGCCAGGAGGCGACAACGCTGCCGCGACGCCACAGCTCGCTGACCTCTCCGATGTTGATGTCGTACATATAGTGCTCCGGATTCCGAAGCGGCGTGGTCTCGGCGTCCACCTCCTGCGAAGCCTTGCCGATGTTCGCGTGCTTGAGGATGTTCAGGCCTTCCCCGTACGCGGCCATCAAACCGTACTCGATGCCGTTGTGGACCATTTTGACGAAATGTCCGGCCCCCGCGGGGCCGCAGTGCAGGTAACCCTGCTCGGCGGTGCCGCCGAGCTTCTCGCGACCCGGGGTGCGCGGGATGTCGCCAATCCCCGGGGCCAGAGTCTTGAAGATCGGATCGAGCCGCTGCACCACCGCGGTCTCGCCGCCGATCATGAGGCAGTAGCCGCGCTCGAGGCCCCAGATTCCGCCGCTCGTCCCCATGTCGACGTAGTGGATGCCCTTCCCGAGCAGAGCCTTCGACCTCGCAATGTCGTCGTGATAATGCGAGTTTCCGCCATCGATCACCGTGTCGCCCGAGGCGAGGAGAGGGAGAAGGTCGGCGATGGTCGAATCGACGTAAGCGGCGGGAACCATGATGCAGAAGGCGCGCGGCTTGTCGAGCTTCGAGATGAACTCGGAGAGAGACGCGGAGCCTGCGGCCCCTTCCTTGACCAGACCCTCGACCACGGCCGCTGATCGGTCGAACACAACGAGCTTGTGTCCCGCCTTTATCAGCCGGCGCACCATGTTGGCGCCCATACGTCCTAGACCGATCATTCCAAACTGCATGGCGTTTCCTCTTTTCTGCGTCTGTGGCGACGTGTCCGCCCAAGCTTTTATTGAACTCTACCTCATGCGAAATCGAAGGTCTTGGGGTCAGCGGTGTTCCTTGTAATGGTTGATCAAACCGTTGGTCGACGAATCGTGGCTCGCCACTTTCCCGCCGCCCGCAAGCTCCGGCAGGATCGCCTTCGCCAGTTGTTTGCCCAGCTCGACGCCCCATTGATCGAACGAATTGATGTTCCAAACAATGCCCTGGGTAAAGATCTTGTGCTCGTAAAGCGCGATCAATGACCCAAGCGTGCGGGGCGTCAGCTTCTGGATCAGGATCGAGTTGGTCGGCCGGTTCCCGGTGAAGACTTTGTGGGGCACGAGCTTTTCGAGAGCGTCTCCCTTCA
>JANLWV010000412.1:0-3852 GCA_031364765.1 Vicinamibacteria bacterium | reverse complement strand
GTCGTTTCGAGCGCGTCGATTCGCCCAAAAATGTCTCGAAAGCTCGACTCATCCGTGGCCGAAAAGAAGGCTCCGCCCGTTCTCTCTGCGATCCGCTTGAGGAGTTCCTCGTCTATCGGGACCTCCATGTTCACCATCCGGGAAACAATCCGGCCGGTGAAGGGATCCTGCGCCCGCACCGGAATCGGCGCAATTCCGCCCTTGCCGACCCCTACCGTGTAGATCTTGACTTCCATGGCCTTCGCGATGTCGGTGGCCGTCTCGGGGTCGATCTCGCCGCTGTTGTTCGCCCCATCAGTGACGAGAACCACCAGTTTGGTCTTCGACTCCGATTTGCTCAATCGCGACAACGCGGTGGCGAGACCTGAACCAATCGCGGTGCCATCGGGCAAACGGTCCAGCGCTACCGCTTCAAGCTGGCGCAGGAGCAAGGCCTGATCGGTGGTCGCGGGAGACTGCGTGATCGCTCTTCCGGCAAAGATGACCAGGCCCACGCGATCTCTGGTGCGTCTGGTGATGAAGTCGGCGACCACGGATTTGGCAACGGCGAGCCGATTGTCGGGTTGAAAATCCTGGGCGGCCATCGAACCGGAGACATCCAGGGCCACCACGATGTCTACGCCTTCGGTGGTCATCTGATCCCGGCCCAGCCCTTTTTGGGGGCGGGCGAAAGCAATCACGATGAGGGTCAGGGCGATGGTGGCAAGCCCCATGGGAAGCGATCTGAATCTTGCCCGGGAAGTAGGCGGCAGATTCCTGGCCATAGAGGTGCGGGGGAGGCGGAGCGTGGGCGCAAAGATCTCCAGGCGTCGCGAAAGAAAGGCCAGCAGGAACGGCAGGGGCAGGAGGATCAGTAGCCACGGCGCCTGGAACTGAATCACCCCGAAGGAGCTCACGCGGTCTGTCTCCGGTCCGGTTCGCGGGCTTGCGTTTCAAGCTCAGCCCGGCGCAGTCGGTCAATGCGGCCCACGAGATCTCTCACGAGTTGAATCTGGCGATCCGCGTTCGAGGCGTCTGAAGAACCGCCGAATTTCACGAGGTCAGCGGAGGTAACGAGATCGCGCAGCGCCACCGCGTGGGGAGCCGCCCAGGCGTGAGCCTTGACGAAAGCCAGCGTCTCGGTTGACGTCATCTCAAGGACCGGCGCCTCAAGACGCCTTTCAAGGTACTGCTTCAGGATCTGGGTGATCTGAATGTAGAAAGCTTTGGGCTCGACGGCGGCCAAAGAGGCGGCGAGCTTGTCCAATCCCCTCAGAGCTTCCTCTTCAGGTGAAACGGCGGGAATGATGCGGGGGTCGGCTAGCTTCCTGGGGAACCTGAGGCGACGGGCCAGAACCACTAATCCGGCCATGAGAAGAAGACCGGCCACGCTGTTCGCAATCCAGAAAGCCCTTGAGACCAGGACGGGGATCGGCGGCGCGAAATCGGCTGGAGTGGGGTTCGCTTCATTTGGATCCAGGGTCGAAATTATGTTGATCGGGACCGCCGAGCTCCTCACCAACCCCAGCGCACCGTCTGGTGACTTGTACGGGATCTCTATCTCCGGAATTCGACCTCCGTCGCCAATGTCGAAGACCTGCGCGTTGTACACCGCCACGCCCTCGTGCGTAGTCGAGGGTCGCGACTGGATGAGTTCCACGGAGCCGTTGCTTATCTCCTTTGGGAAGTCGTAGCTGATCCCGCTCGGGCCTAGCACTTCTACGATCACCTGAAACCGTTCGCCGATCGAGACGTGGGATGTGCTGGGGCGAACCTCAAGCCTGGGGGTCAGGACGGCGCCCTGGGCCAGCAGCAACAGGAACGAGAGCCCCAGGAACGGCGTCACCGGCGTCGCTCCCTTCCCTTGAAGAAGCCCTGAAGGGGGCGATCGTAGGGCTCCGAGGTGGTGAGCGAAAGGGAGTCGACGCCGCACTGCCTCAAACCGCCTCGGGTTTCCTCTATGCCGGGCGGCATGAGGGCCGCTCGGACCCTGGGGTCGTGGGTGTCGAGGACAACCAACTCACCGGTTTCCGGATCGGTCAGACGGACCAGGCCCACATCGGGCATGGACTGGTCCCGTGGATCCCGGAGGTGGAGGGCAAAAACGTCGTGCTTCCTTCTCAGGGCCGCCAGGGCTTTCTCATAGCCGTGGTCCTGGAAGTCGGAGATGAGAGCCACGATGGATCTTCGTTTGAGAATTCCCCGGGCAAAGCGAACCGCCTTCTGGATGGAGGTCCCTTTCGACCGGCTTTGGTGGACCAGGGTGTCACGCACAATCCGAAGGGCATGCATTTCTCCGCGCGAGGGAGGAATGAACATCTCCACCTCATCCGAGAAAAGGACGGCGCCGACGCGGTCCTTGTTCGCCACCGCGGAGAATGCCAGAACGCCGGACACCTCGGCGGCGAGGTCGCGTTTCGCGAGATACCCCGAGCCAAATGACGAGGATCCCGAAATGTCTATGAGCAGGAGCAGGGTGAGGTCGCGCTCCTCGACGTACTTCTTGACATGAGGAACTCCCGATCTCGCGGTGACGTTCCAGTCGATCGTGCGGACATCATCGCCCGGCTGGTATTCGCGAACCTCGGCAAACTCCATCCCGCGCCCCTTGAACGCAGCGTGATAACTCCCGACGACCCCGGATTCCAGAATCAATCGCGTGCGCAGCCGGATTCTTCGGATCTTGCGTAACGTTTCTCGGTCGAGTGTCGACACGGGTTCTTTCTCTCGCGCCGCAGCCCCTGGCGTCAGGGGACTTCGACGCGTTCGAGAATGCGATCGACCACGGCGTCGCTGGTCACATTCTCGGCCTCGGCCTCGTAGGTCAGGAGGATTCGGTGGCGGAGAACGTCTCTGGCAATTTCCTTCACATCTTCGGGGACAACGTATCCGCGGCCGCGCAGGAACGCGACCGCACGGGTCGCCTCTGAAAACGCCAGGGTGCCGCGAGGCGAGGCGCCGAAACTGATCAGATGGGAGAGATCCCCCAGGCCAACCTCGCGCGGCTTTCGAGTCGCGGTCACGATCTCAATGATGTAGTTGCGGACGCGTTCATCGAGATGAATGTTGCGGACCAGCTTGGCGAGAGCCAGGATGGAGGTCTGGTCAAGCCGCTTTGAAACGCCTAGCTCATCGGGCGAGACCAGGAGCATGCGGTCGAGGATCTGGCGCTCCTCATCCTTTTTCGGGTAGTCAATTCGCACCTTCATCAGAAACCGATCGACCTGCGCCTCTGGGAGGGGGTAGGTGCCCTCTTGTTCGATCGGGTTCTGTGTGGCGAAGACGAGGAAGGGTTCAGGAAGCGGGTAGGTGGAGTCACCAATCGTCACCTGCCTTTCCTGCATGGCCTCGAGGAGCGCTGACTGGACCTTGGCCGGAGCCCGATTGATTTCGTCGGCCAGCACGAGGTGGGCAAAGACCGGACCCTTCCGAACCGTGAACTCTCCCGACTTCGGCTGAAAGATAAGCGTGCCTACGAGGTCGGCGGGGAGAAGGTCGGGTGTGAACTGAATCCGGGAGAAGGACAGGTCCAGCACGCGGGATAAAGTCTTGATGGCCAGGGTCTTGGCGAGTCCAGGAACACCTTCGACGAGCAGGTGGCCGCGACAGAGCAGGACGATCAACAAGCGGTCGACGAGTGCCTGCTGGCCGACTATCACTTTGCGTATCTCGGCGGCCGCCGTCTGAACGCGGTGGGATTGCTCGCGCACGACGTCATTCAGTTGGGTGATATCGAGTTCGGTCATGAACTTCAGAAGCGAGATGGCCTGCAGGTCACCTGGTAACTGGTCCAGATCAGGCCGCTGCTGATCACGATGTCGTATTGATCATTCCAATCGTTGGTCGACTTGACTGCGACTTCATCCTTGGGGC